>JBFGTT010000007.1:0-19430 GCA_041565995.1 Rhodothermales bacterium | reverse complement strand
CGGAGTGCGGATTTCGGAGTGCGGATGGGGTGCGGTCCGGTCGCCGTTTGCGCCTAGGGAAAGCGTCGAAGGCGGGTGGAGGAGAGCAGCACTTCGAGCAGCACCAGGCCGAAGGCGGGCCAGAGGAACAGGGCGTAGCGTTCCTCGAAATCGGTGTAGGTGCGCGTCTCGACCTTCGTTTTCTCCAACTCCCCGATCTCGTCGTAGATGCTGCGCAGGCCCTGCATGTTGGTGGCGCGGAAGTACTTGCCGCCGGTGTTGCCGGCCACGGTGCGGAGCATCTCTTCGTCGATCTCGACGGGCACCATCTGGCGCTGCCGCCCGGCGAAGGGATGATCGATGATGAAGGGCGCCTCGCCGTAGGTGCCCACGCCGATGGCGTAGACGCGCACGCCGAGCGTGGCGGCCACCTCGGAGGCCGTCGCCGGGTCCACCTCGCCCCGGTTGTTCTGCCCGTCGGTGAGCAGGATGATGACCTTGCTCGTGGCCTCGGACGCCTTGAGGCGGCCTGCGGCGGTAGCCAGCGCCGTCCCGATGGCGGTGCCGTCTTCGATGGCGCCCACCTCCACCTCGTCGAGCATGCGAAGCAGGAAGCTGTAGTCGAGCGTCAGGGGGGTTTGCGTGTAGGCTTTGGCGGCGAAGACGATCAGGCCGATGCGGTCGGAGAGGCGGCTGCGGATGAACTCGGCGGCTACGTCGCGGGCGGCCTCGAAGCGGTTGGGATGGAAGTCCTGCGCGCGCATGGACGTGGAGGTGTCGAGCACGAGCATGATGTCGACGCCCTCGGCGTAGCGCTCGTGCGTGACGTTGCGCTCCTGCGGGCGGGCCAGCGCCAGGATGCCCAGGGCCAGCGCGCCCAGGCGCAGCAGCGCCGGCAGGCCGCCCAGGCGTGCCCAGGGCGACCGGGGCACGGCCCTCGCCGAGGCCACGTTGCTGAAACGCAGGCCGGCGCCGCGCCGCGCGCGCCACCACTCCCAGACACCCAGCAACGGCACCAGCACCAGCAACGCCAGCCACTGCGGTTGCGCGAATTCCATTTTCTACTTCCTCTTTTCTATGGCTTGCCTGACGGCTTCGACGAGCCGGGGCAGCACCTCGCCGGCCTTGCCGAGCACCACCTCGTCGACGTGGCGCGCGATGGCACTGGCGGCGATGTTGACCTCGGCCACGTAGGCGCCGGCCTCGCGAGCCAGCACCGGCAGGCCCGCCGCCGGATAGACGACGGCGCTGGTGCCGACGCTCAGGAAGACGTCGGCCCGTTGCGCCGCCGCGCCCGCGCGCTCCATCACGCCTTCGGGCAGCAACTCGCCGAACCAGACCACGTCGGGGCGGATGTAGCCGTCGCAGGCCGGGCACCGCGCCGGCGTCCCCGAAGCAAGCGGCTGCATGTCCTGCTCCGTGGCCGTCCGCCGGCAGTCGATGCAGTAGCTTCGGGTGATGTTGCCGTGCAGTTCGGCCACGTTCCGGCTGCCGGCGCGCTGGTGCAGATTGTCCACGTTCTGCGTGATGAGCAGGAAGTCGGGCACGAGGGTTTCCAGGGCCGCCAGGGCCTGGTGGCCGGCGTTGGGGGCTTTTTCCAGCGCCACGCTGCGCCGGTGCGCGTACCAGCCCTGCACCAGCTCCGGGTTGTTCAGAAACGCCTGCACGTTGGCGAGTTCCTCCGGCCTGAAGCGCTGCCACAGCCCGCCCGGATCCCGAAACGTCGGGATGCCGCTCTCGGCGCTGACGCCCGCGCCTGTCAGCGCGGCCACGCGCCGCGCCCGCGCCAGGCGCTCGACGAGTTCTTCGGTGAAAGGCTGCCTCATGGGAGGTTCGTGCATCGGGCGAGGGCCTCGCCGGGGCGCGTCGGGGCACAGCGCCGACGCGTTCGCTACGGCGCCACCGCCTCAACGACCGGCGATTCCGGCGCCGTCACGGCGATCTGGCGCAGCTTGGTTTCGATGCTGTCGATGGTCTTGCGCGTCTCTTCGAGCGCCTCGCGGCTCTGCGCAGCAGGCGGCCTGAGGTCGGCAAACTTGACCAGGTCGGCCCGCTCCAGCAGGTTCTGCACGCGCCCGGGCGCCGCGCCGGGGAGTTTGTAGCGGACGTAGCGGCCCTCCAGTTCCTGCCGGAGTTCCCGCGTGGTGCGCTCCAGCGCCGGCACGCCGAGGCGCGCTTCGAGGTAGGTGCGCAGTACGTCCGACAACTCGACGAAGAACGGCTTGGCCTGTTCCGGCGCCTCGTAGGCGGCGGCTTCCAGCGCGCGCAGCCGGCGGATGGCCTCGTCGTAGGGCGAAACCGGCGGCGGCGGGGAGGCCTGCGGCGGGGGGGGCGGCGCTCGGCGCTTCGCGCGGAGGTAGTACAGCAACAGGCCCACGAGCACCAACAGCGCCAGCGCCAGCAGCACGTAAGGCCAGAGCGGGCGCGGAAACTCGACCAGCGGCGCCAGTCCCCGGAGGTCCTCGGCCTCCGGCGGGACGAGCGAGGCCACGCGCAACCACAGCGCCGCCGACGCCGCCGATAGCGTGTCCTCGTTGGCCGTGAAGCGCACGCGCAACGGCGGCACGTAGGCCGTGTCGAGCGCGAAGGTGGTCACCTCGTAGACGACGCTGTCGAGGCGGAGGCCGGGGTTGGCCGCGCCCAGGTTGCGGCCGCCGGGGCGCGCACGGCTGATCACTTCGAGGTCGCCGAAGAGCGAGTCGCCCTGGGCCGGGTCGGGGAAGGCCGGCTCAAACATGAAGGGATGCACGGCCACCAGCGTCAGCGTGAAGCGGTCGCCGACGGTGACGCTGTCGGTCGAGAGGCGTGCCTCGACGCGCTGGGCCTGGGCGGGCCGGGCCGCCGGCAGCCACACCGCCAGCGCGCAACACACCGCGTAGCAGCATCGGGAGGATATCCTGGAGGTCCGGCCCATCACGGCGTTCCGGCACGCTGGCGGAAGAAGCGAACCAGCGGTTCGACGTAATCCTGCTCGGTGCCGATGGCGACGCTATCGACGCGGGCGCGGCGCAAGAGTTCGGCCACGGCGGCGCGCTGCCGCGCGGCGTGCTCGGCAAAGGCCCGCCGGGCCGGGCGGCTGCGCGTGTCGAGCACCGTCGTCAGGCCCGTTTCCGGGTCGGTCAGGTCAACCAACCCCAGCGGTGGCAGTTCCTTCTCGCGCCGGTCCTGAAGGCGGATCGCCACGGCGTCGTGCCGCTGGGCCACCATGCGCAGCGGCTTCTCGAAATCAACGTCCAGAAAGTCGCTCAGGATCAGCACGATGGAGCGCCGGTGCAGCACGTGCAGCACGTGGTTGAGCGCCGTCGAAAGATTGGTGCCGGGCGACTGCGGGCGGTGCGCGAACAGGTCGCGGATGAGGCGCAGCACGTGGCGGCGGCCCTTCTTGGGCGGCACGAAGAGTTCGACCCGGTCCGAAAACAAGAGCAGCCCCACCTTGTCGTTGTTCTTGATGGCGCTGAAGCCCAGGATGGCGCAGATCTCGGCGGCGATCTCGCGCTTGAACTTGCCCCTGGAGCCGAAATCCTCGGACCCCGAAATGTCGACCGTCAGCAAGAGCGTCTGCTCGCGTTCCTCCTCGAAGATCTTCACGAACGTCTCGCCCGTGCGCGCCGAGACGTTCCAGTCGATCGAGCGGATGTCGTCGCCGTACTGGTAGGGACGCACCTCCGAAAACTCGATGCCCCGGCCCTTGAACGCCGAGTGGTACTCTCCCCCGAACACGTTGTTGACCAGCCCTTTCGTGCGGATCTCGATCCGGCGGATCTTTTTGAAGAGCTCCTTCGGGATCATGCGGCAGCAGCCATCGCAGGTTGACAATCGGTGGGATTGCTGCAAACGAACCGGCGCGCAAAAAGTTGAGCCGAGACGACGTTTTCAATCCGACGTCGAACCGCCGGGAGCCGGGCAGGCGCCCTGAAAAAACGTGAAGCCCGACGCAGTCGCCCACGTCAGGCTTCGCGGCCCTCTTTGTTGGACCGAAGACGATCAGGCTCCGGCCCGGCGACGCTTGGTCGCAGCCAGTGGGAGGGGGGCGCCAGTGGCTAGAAATATATACGCCCCACCGGGCCGAGGGTTTGCCGGGAAAGGGCGCGCCGTGGTGTGGGGATTTTTCCGACACTACCCCCGCAAAAGCGAAAACCCCGCGCCTTACGGGGCGCAGGGTTCGCCGTTCCGGTTAGAGATGTGGGTAGGTTTCTACCCAGGCTACTCGAAAGCATCGGCGGGGGCGCCGGGGACTTAAGCGCCGCCGCAAAAAAATGGCGCCGGCGCCTCGCTTTTCGTGAAGAAAAGATGACAAAACGCCGCCGGGCAAATTACTTGTTGCAACAAATAATCGGTTGGGCTATACTAAAAGTACGCAGCGCCGGTGAGCCGGCGCTGCGCCCGACATCGACACCCCAATCCTCAATCACGGAGGTTCGACACGATGAACGTACCTGCTATCCTGATGATCATGCTGCTGGCCCTGCCGCTGCTGGCCGGCTTCGCCCTTCCCACCGCCGACGTCGCGCCCGCCACGGCTACGCCCTCGACGGACGTGGTCGCCTGGTCGGTCGATCCGGTGCACTCGAAGATCGGCTTCAAGGTCAAGCACCTCGGCATCTCGACCGTGCGCGGCGCCTTCACCGACTACGACGCGCAGATCGCCTTCGACCCCGCCGACCTCGGCACGCTTGAGGTCAGCGCTACGGTCGACGTCGCCAGCATCGACACCGACAACGAACGGCGCGACAACCACCTGCGCTCGCCCGACTTCTTCAACGCCGAGGAATTCCCCGAACTGACGTTCGTCAGCAAAAAGGTCCGCAACCTCGACGGCAATACGTTCGAGATCGTCGGCGACCTGACGATTCGCGGCACGACGAAGGAGGTCGTGCTCGAGGCCGAGTTCCTGGGCACGGCCGCTATGGGCGAGCAGCAGCGCTCCGGCTTCGAGGCCGAAACCACCATCAACCGCCTGGACTACGGCCTGGCCTGGAACAAGCTGACCGAGGCCGGCGGCTTCGTCGTCGGGCACGACGTGACGATTGTCCTTGAGATCGAGGCCATCCAGCAATAACCGGCGTCTCGGCGCGGTAGATCGAACCGGCGCGTCGCCTGCTGCGGCGCGCCGGTTTTGTTTTCGGCGCCTCGCGTAATTCGGCGTGAAAGGCGTGGAGATCAGCGGTGCGTGGCGTATCTTGGGGGCGTCCCGACGTCCGGCGCAACACCACAGCCCGCTCGCTCATGCCTATCCGGTTCGGCATCCTCGTCTTTCCCGGCTCCAACTGCGACCACGACGCCTACCACGCCGCCAAGCACGTCCTCGGCCAACAGGCGCGCTTCATCTGGCACAAAGAAACCCGCCTGGGCGACCTCGACGTGGTGATCGTGCCCGGCGGCTTTTCCTACGGCGACTACCTGCGCGCCGGCGCCATCGCGCGCTTCTCGCCCATCATGCAGGACGTGGTGCGCTTCGCCGGGGAGGGCGGCCTGGTGCTGGGCATCTGCAACGGCTTCCAGGTGCTCTGCGAGTGCGGCCTGCTGCCCGGCGCGCTGCTGCGCAACGCCTCGCTCCGCTTCGCCTGCCGCTGGACGCACCTGCGCACCGAGACGACCGCCACGCCCTTCACCGGCGCCCTCCGCGAAGGCCAGATCCTCCGCATCCCCATCGCCCACGGCGAGGGCAACTACTTCGCCGAGGAGGCCGTCCTGGACCGCCTGGAAGCCAACGGCCAGGTCGTCTTCCGCTACTGCGACGCCGCCGGAGAGGTCACGCCCGAGGCCAATCCCAACGGCTCGGCGCGCAACATCGCCGGCCTGGTCAACGAGGGGCGCAACGTGCTGGGGATGATGCCGCACCCGGAGCGCTGCACCGAAGCCGCCCTCGGCAGCGCCGACGGCGCCTACGTCTTCCGCTCCCTCGTCGAACATTTCGTGGCCGAGCACGCCTGAAGCTGATCAGGAAGCCCTTCTTTTTTCCAGTTCGATCCGGTGCAGGATCAGTTCGAGAAGCTGCTGCGGGTCGACCGCCACGCCGGAGAGGTTCAGGGAGCACTCCGTGAAGCCGAGCCGCCGGTTGATCCGGGCCAGGCGCCGCTTGAAGGGCGAGAGCCGGGCCAGGAAACGCGCCGGATCGCGTAGCTCCAGGCAGATGAACGGGTTGCTGTGGATCGAGAGCAGGTACGCTTCCTCGATCTCGCCCCACGGGATCAACCCGCCGCCGAGCGTGCGGTCCTCCACGCCCGCGTCGTTGACGACCAGGCGCGGGCGGGCGTCGAGCAGTTGGCGGACGAAAATCACCGCGCCCGTCCCGAAAAACGCCACGCTCAGCCACCCGATCCAGGCGTCCGAAGGATCGCCTGCGGCCAGGAGAAACACGCCCATCGCCACGAACCCGGCGCAGACGAGCAGAAAGAGCGCGTTTTTCTTGCGGGAGTTGCGGAGGGCGATCTCTTGCATGGCACCTACAGCAAAAAAACCACGCCGACGGCGGTGGCGAGCGTCAGGACGAGGCCGGGGAGGAGCACCCTGCGCAGCGCCTTCGAGCCGGTGCTGAGCACGATGCCGCCCTTGACGATGGTGTTCGAG
Organism: Rhodothermales bacterium; assembly: GCA_041565995.1. Classification (GTDB taxonomy): domain Bacteria; phylum Bacteroidota; class Rhodothermia; order Rhodothermales; family JBFGTT01; genus JBFGTT01. Next base: position 12,881 of record JBFGTT010000007.1, on the reverse strand, counting down.
GCGGCGGCCAGCACCACGGCGCGCGCTGCCGTCGTCAGGTCCAGGTTGGTTCCGTCCCGGCTCAGTTCGGCCATCGAGAGCGTGATGGCGTCCACGTCGGCCAGGCCGGCGGCGACGCTGGAGAGGTAGACGCCGGCGTCGCCCAGGTAGAGCCGGGCGGCGTTGGCAGCCAGCAGGATCACCGCGTAGAGCAGCCCGAAGGTCAGGGCCGGCCCCAACTCGAACGGATTCTTGAAGTCGTCCGCCTCCTGCTGCTTCTCGGCGCTTTGGGCGCGGTAGAGGTAGCCGCAGTAGGTCAGGCTGACGAGCATGGCCGCCGCCAGCGGTATCCAGACGATGGCCAGCAGGGGCCGGTTGAGCGCCGCCACCTCCACCATCACGCGCGCGAACATCACGCTCCAGGCCAGCAGGATGGCCAGGGCGAAGGGCCGGGCCAGCCCTTCGACGCGCCGGCTGCGCTGCGCAAAGCTGAGCGTGACGGCGGTGCTCGAAGCCAGCCCGCCCAGTAGCCCCGTCAGCCCCACGCCGCGCCGCGTCCCGACGACCTTGATCAGCAGGTAGCCCAGAAAGCTGATGCCCGAAATGAAGACCACCATCAGCCAGATTTTGTAGGGCACCAGCACGTCGAAGGGCGGCGGCCCGTAGGGCTGCCTCGGCAGCACCGGCAGAATGACGACGGTGATGACGGCGAACTTGAGCGTGGCGTAGACGTCCTCGCGCGTCAGGTTGCGCGCTAGCGACTGCGTCTGGAGCTTGAGCGCCAGCAGCACGGTCGTCGCCACGGCCAGGGCCGCCGCCAGCGCCAGGTGGCCCCAGAAGCAGAGCGCGCCGGCCAGCACCGTGATCACCGCCGCCACCTCGGTCGTCAGGCCCATGTCGCCCGCGCGCGCCGTCAGGAAGTACGCCACGGCGATCAGCGCGCCGACGACGAGGAGGATTGCCACGAAGGCCAGCGGCGTGCCCGCCGCCTGTCCGATCATCGCCCCCGTGCAGCCGAGCAGGCTCAGCAGCGCAAACGTCCGCGCGCCGGCGAAGAGTTCGTCGTCCTCGCTTTCGCCGCGTCCGTGCGCGTATTCGCGTTGCAGCCCCACCAGCAGCCCAATCACTAGTGCCGCGCCGAACCGGTAGAACAGGTCGATTTGTGCCGCTTCGTTTTCCATGTCGCCGTTCGATGGTGTCCGTTCAAAATCCAAAATTGCAAATCCAAAAGCGAGGATGAACCCTGGGACGGTTCATACGTAGACGGGCAGGCAGCAGCGCGCTCGCTGCCGTCCCCTTCCCCGGTCTTCACCGTGCCGCGCCATGTTTTTCGATTTCTTCGACGCGCCCCTGACGCTGATCCTGCTGGTGGTGAACGTCCTCGTCAGCGGCTACGCGCTCCTGTCCGACCCGTCGCTCATCGACCGGCTGGGCTTTCAGCCGCGCCGCATTCAGGAGCAGGGCGAGTATTACCGTTTCATCACTGCCGGCTTCGTGCACGCCGGGTTGGGCCACCTGGCGCTCAACATGATCACGCTCTACTTCTTCGGGCCGCCGCTGGAATACCTGTTGGGGCCGACCGGTTTTCTGCTGCTCTTCTTCGGGTCGGAGCTGGCTGCGCACGCGCTGACGTTCTGGAATCAGCGCCGGAGCGAGGCCTACAACGCCGTCGGCGCCTCGGGGGCCATCAGCGGCGTCGTCTTCGCCTACTGCCTCTACTTTCCTTTTCAGAATCTCTACCTCTTCTTCGCGTTGCCCATTCCGGCCATCGTCTTCGCCGTCGGCTACGTCTTCGGGTCGGCCTACGCGATGAAGAAGGCGCGCGAGGACGGGCAGATGGGCGGCATCGCGCACGAGGCGCACCTGGGCGGCGCCCTCGGCGGGGTGCTGTTGACAATCCTGCTGGATCCGACGGTCGTGCGGATCTTTCTGGGCCACTTCGGGCTGTGAGCGCGGCGCGGTTATCCGTTATTGAAAAACAAAAAAAAAGGGTTGGTAATACGTTTTCGGGGTAGGTTCCGTTATTGAAGGGTTGCGTGATTGAAAAAAGTTGCGTACCTTCTGGAGACCTCGTGCTGCCTGGCCCTCCCCCGTGGGGAGGAACTCAGTCGTGGACAGCAAACAATGGGCATCAAAAAGCTCGGCCTCGCAAGAGGGACCGGGCTTTTTGCTCCTAAGGCATTTTCGAGCCATCCCTTTGGCCATGCGGTGTCGAGACACGTCCCGTTCGGAGGGCGAGGGGCGGGGAGCAGAGGGCGATTTTCGGACCGCGCTCCTCGCCCCTCGCCCTCCGAGGCTGCGCCGTATCGTGCAGGCTATGTCGTGATGGCACAACGGACCACTTGAAACTGCGTTAAGGCCCGCCTCGCTGCTCTCGCCGCGCCGCCGCCCAGGTTATCCACAATGTGGACGAGGGTGTGCATATTGTGTTGATCCTTTGTGGATTAAAAATTCTTGACAAGCGTGGCCGCTCATCCTATACTAGACCCCGGTGCCCGACGGCTTCGGCCCGACGGCACTGTTCCTTGACGCGACTGAGTCTCTGGGCTGCATGAGGTCATGCCCGCGCACCATCCCGATTCGTCGGGGTGGGCGGAGGCGGTACACCACCCCGGATGAGGTAGCCAATGCCCCGGCTTCGGCCGGAGCAACGGGTACCCCACCGGATATCGGAGCCCCGCATCGTCGGAAGGCCGCACGGCGCAAGCCGCGCGGCACGAAGAGGGTGCGACGGCGAGGGTGTTGCTCGCCTGGACGCTTGCAATGGCGCTTCGGCGCCGAGGCGGCATCCGGGAGGAGTAGGCAGGTATCGCGCGGCCGTTCGATGGCAGAAGCCGTAAGGCTGCTGTCGGAACACGGACGCAACGCGGGCGCACGAAAGCCGGTTTGTCGCAAGGCTACCGGTGGACGCGCGCTCGTCAGGGGGAAGCTCAGAGCAGGCTGCCGCGAGGCGGTCTGCCCAGAGTGGAGGCACCGCGCCGGAGCGTGGGCGCCGGCTCGCCGCAAGGCGGGCCGACGAACGCGCGAAGACGCGGGGCACAAGCCGGTGCCAAAGCCGGAACGCTGGCAACCTTCGGGTTGGTAGCGGCCACGGTGGAGGCGCTGCCGAAGCACGGAGGATGAGGACTCTCGCCAGCCCTCATCGTCGGTGTGGACGCGACTCCGCAGCACGAGCACAATCACGTAACCCGTGGCTTCCAAGCCTGATGCCCATGCGGGTAGGGAGCCATCCTGCCGGAAGGCATGCGTTCTTCGGAACCGTGCGCGCCGGCTTGGGAGGCCGGGCCTTCTGCCTGGTCCACTCCTGCCGCTCCGGCGGCGTGGGTGCATCAAGCAGAGGCCCTCGCGTTGGGGTTCGAAAAAGCCGCCTGTTCACGCAGGGGGCTTTTTTCGTTTTGCGGCGTCGTCGGTCGCGAGCAGGCGTTGCGTCAGCGCGCCCCAGTGCGCGAAGCGGAAGACGTTTTCATCCTCCGGCGTCTCGTCCGGGGTGAACCAGGCCATCTGCCAGCCCGCGCCGAGCGCCCCCTGCACGTCGGCGTTGTAGGAGTCGCCCACGTAGAGGATGGCCTCGGCGGGCGTCCGGGCCAGCGCGGCGGCGTGGGCGAAGAGCCTCGGATGCGGCTTCATGTAGCCCACCTCTTCGCTGATGAGGAGCACCTCGGCGCGCTCGCGCAGTTCAGGGAACCGGTCGAACTTGGCGCGCTGGATCTCGGCGAAGCCGTTGGTGAGGATGCCCACGCGGAAGTGGTCGGCCAGGGTGTGGAAGGCGGCGCGGGCGTCTTCGGCGAGCCGCCAGTGGCGGGCGTAGCAGGCGAGGTAGCGGGCGTTGAGCGCGCGGGCGTCCAGCCCTTCGATGCCGAGCGTGGCGAGGGTGCGTTCGAAGCGGAGCCGCTTGAGGTCGTCCTTGTCGATGTCGCCGCGCGCGTACTGCTGCCACAGCGGCACGCTATGGGCGTGGTAGGCGGCCTGCACGGCTTCGACGGGCACGCGCTCGAAGTGCGGCGCGAAGGCCCGGCACACGTCGGCCAGCCCACGTCGTTCAGCCTGCCGGTGGTCGAGCAGCGTGTCGTCGAGGTCGAAGTAGATGAACGCTACGGGAGGGCGCTTCACGTTGTACGTTCGGACTGTGGGCCGCTTTGTGCCGGCGCTCGCTAGAAGTGTTTTTCGTAGAGCGCGTATTCCTTGTCTACGACGCCGCCGAGCGCGGTGATGGCATTTTTGAGCACGTGGTTGGAGTCGAGCACCCAGCTCATCTCGCAGCCGTCGTAGCCCTGCTCCCAGCCGTTTTCGATAGTAGCCAGCACCAGGATGCTGTCGAAGGCGCGCCCGTGGTAGGCTTTGCGCACGCCCATCAGCGGCATGCGGACCTCGTAGATCCCGCCGAACTTGGCGTAGGCCAGCAGCTTGGGCAGGCCGCCGGGCAGCAGGCGTCCGTCGCGTACGTGCCGCAGGGCCAGGTTGAGGTTGGGCAGCGTCACGGAGAAGGCCACCGGCTCGCCGTCTTTCTCCAGGATGAAGACCATGTTCGGGTCCACGATCTGCTTGAGGTCGGCGGCCATACGGGCGAACTCGGCGTCGGTCATCGGGACGTGGCCCCAGTTGTCCGACCAGGCTTCGTTGTAGATGTCGAGGACGGTCCGGGCTTCTTCGTCGAAGCGGCTCATGTCGAAGTTGCGCAGCTTCAGGCCGGGGTTGCGGTGGTAGACGATCTCGACGCCGCGCCGCAACTTGTCCGTCTTGACGTATTTTTAGTTGACGTAATAGGCCCACATGGTCATGGCGCGCGTGAAGCCGTAGCGCAGCAGGAAGCCCTCGTAGGAGGGCGGGTTGTAGGCCATCAAGAGTGAAGGGGGGCGGTCGAAGCCGCTCACGAGCAGCCCGGAGGTGTCGTTGAGGGAGGGGTTGGCCGGGCCGCGCACGCCGGTCATGCTCTCTTCGCGCAGCCAGGCGCAGGCGGCGTCGAGCAGGGCGGCGGCGGTGTCGTAGTCGTCCTCACATTCGAAGAAGCCGAAGAAGCCGTTGCCGTCGTCGTACTTTTTCAGGTGCATCCCGTTGACGATGCTGGCGATGCGCCCGACCACGCGCCCGGCCTCGTCTTCGGCCAGGAACAGTTGCATCTTGCCGTGCTCGAAGAACGGACTCTTTTTAGGGTGCAACGTGTGTTCGATGTCGCGGCGAAGCGGCGGTACCCAGTACGGATTTTCTTTGTAGAAGAGGTAGGGAAAGTCGATGAAGCGTTTGTGGTCGCGCCGGGTCCGGACCGGGCGGACCGCCACGCGGGTTTCGGCGATGAGCGTGTTGGTTTGCATAGGTGCCCGTTGCGCTTGAAAGCATGCGGCGAGAGCGCCGTGTGCGGCGCCGGGGGCCGGGCGGAGCAGGCGACCGGAACGACGCCCGCGCCCCCACGCTCCCTTGCCGCCCGATCATCGTGTCTCAAACGGTGCCGTTGTTGTTCAGCACGCCGTATTTCTTGGCGGTGCGGCGGAAGGCGTCGAGGATGAAGTCGAGTTCTTCGTTGGTGTGCGTGGCCATGTAGGAGGTGCGTAGCAGGGCCTGCCCTTGCGGCACCACCGGCGGCACCACGGCGTTGACGAAGACCCCTTCTTCGAGCAGGTCTTTCCAGAACTGGAAGCACGTGAGCATGTCGCCGATGACCACCGGGATGATGGGCGTCTCGCTGGCCCAGACGTTGAAGCCGGCGTCGCGGAAGCCCTCCCGCATGTAGTGCGAGATTTCCCAGAGCCGATCCAGGCGCCAGGTCTCTTCCTGCAAGATCTCCAGGCACTTGAGCACCGTGGCCACGTTGGGCGGCGGCATCGAGGCGCTGTAGATGTGCGAGGAGGCCCGGTGACGCATGTACTCGATCACGTCGTGCTCGCCCACGCAGAAGCCGCCGAGCGAGGCAAAACTCTTCGAGAAGGTGCCCGTGATCAGGTGCGTGCGGTCGGTCAGGTCGAAGTGGGAGGCCGAGCCGCGCCCGCCCTGCCCGATGACGCCCACGGCGTGCGCGTCGTCGAGCATCAGCGCCGCGCCGAACTCTTCGGCCAACTCGATCAAGGTGGGCACCTGCGCGATGCGGCCGCTCATCGAGAAGACGCCGTCGGTGGTGATGAGCTTGCCGGCTTCGGGGCGTTCCTGGGCGGCCCGTTCGAGCAGCCTGCGCAGGTGGGCCATGTCGTCGTGCCGGTAGCGCCAGGTGTCGGAGAGGCTCACCTGCGTGCCGGCGACGATGCAGGCGTGGTTCTCCTTGTCCGAAAAGACGATGTCCTGCTTGGACGTCAGGCCCTGGATGACGCCCATGTTGGTCATGTAGCCGGTCGAGAAGAGCACGCAGGCTTGCTTGCCCATGAAGGCCGCCAGGCGCTCTTCGAGGTCGAGGTGCAGGTCGAGCGTGCCGTTGAGAAAGCGGCTGCCGGTGCAGCCGGTGCCGTACTGCTCGATGGACTGCTTGGCGGCTTCCTTGACGCGCGGGTCGGAGGTCAGGCCGAGGTAGTTGTTCGACCCGGCCATGATCACCTCGTGGCCGTTGATGGTGGCGCGGGTGCCTTCGCTACGTTCGAGGGGGCGGAAGTAGGGATAGAGATCAGCCGCTTTGACCTGCTCGTATTCGCCGTCGGGTGCCAGGAAGGCGTGGCATTTGTCGAAGAGCGCCGGTTCGGTCGTGACGGAAGGCGGGGCCTCCTCCAGACGGGACGTGGTACGCTGCCGGTAGAAGTCAGTCATAGCTGGGGTGCCGTGGGTGATGAGCAAGGGTGGATCATCCTGCAGCAGGCAGAAGCCAAATCGACCTATACGGCCAGGACCGCCTTTGGCTCCGTAACATAAGCGAATTAGAGGTTTCTACACAAGGAGGGCGTGCGCGGCGAGGGCGGTTTCGGCGCGCACGGGCGGCGGGAGGGCGCGGGCCGGCAGCGCCGGGCGGGTGTGCAGCAGCGGGCCTGTCTTCGAGAGCACGCCCTCGATGCAGGCCACCGCCGCCTCGTTGCCGCAGGCCGGGCGGTCGCGCAGCCGCGCCTCGTAGGCGTCGAGGCGAGCCAGGAACGCCGTCACGTCGCGCGCCCGGAGGCGGCGGCGCAAGACGGCCTCGCCCAGCCCCGCGCGCTGCAAAAACAGGGCGTTGAGCGTCTGCTCGAAGATGCCCCGGTTGGGAATCACCAGCAGCGGCTTGCCCAGAAAGAGCGCCTCGCTGATCAACGTGAAGCCGGCGGTGCAAAGGACGGCCCGGCTGGCGGCCAGGTCGTGCAGAAACCCCTCCAGCGACGGCTCCTTGAAGACCAGGTTCGGATAGTCCGCCGGGCGTTCGGGGCGCGCAAAGTTGTAGACGATGAACCGGGCGTCGACCCGGCGCAGCGTCTCCAGCACGTGCGTGCTGCCCTCGGTTTCGTTGTAGTAGACCAGCACGTGATCGCCCTTTTTGGGAGTCAGCGCCTGTACGGTGGGCCGGATGATGGGCGGCACGAGCGTCGTCCGGGCCGGATCCTTCAGCGGCAGGAAGAAGAACGACGAGAGCAGCAGGTGCGCCGGGTCCTTCGGCACGATCATCCGGATGGCGGCCACGCTGAGCGCCGCCGGCAGCCGGTAGCGCAGCGGCAAGGTGTAACGCGTCTCGGTAACGACCTGCTGGTGGTTGAACGAAAGCACCGGCAGCCCGATGCGCCGGGCCGCCCGCTGCGAGAACCCCTCGAAGTCGGTGATGAGCAGGTCCGGACGCAGCCGCGCGAACGTCTCGGCCAGGCGCTCGACGGTCTCGGACAGGGCCTGGATGGCCTGCCAGTTTTTGCGCAGGGTGCGTACCGGTTGCAGCGTGTTGCCGGCCACGGCCTGGCGCAGCGCTGGCACGCGCAGCACCCGCTCGTCTTGCGCCTCCAGGATCTGCCTCGCCGTGCCGCCGCAGCAGAAGGTCACCGCGTGCCCACGTTGCCGCAGGGCGTCCGAGATGGCGAGCGCGCGGGAGGTGTGCCCGCGTCCCTGGCCGCTGAGCGCATAGACGAGGTGAGCCATAAACACCTACGCTAACCGGAGGATCGGCGGACCTGCTCCAGGCGGCAGGCCCTGGTTGTCCGTAGCGCCGGCGCCGCCCGCGTGGGGAGCGGCCTGACGCGCACGACAAAGATACTATTTTTTGCACTGTTATGTAGGGCAGGCGCAAAATAACGCATTCAGAAGTCCAGGCGGGCCGTCACCGTCAGCCCCGAAGCGTCCGGGTGCGGTTGTAGCGAGAGGGTCAGGTCCTCGCTCACGTCGAAGTCGAGCAGGTGGGCGCTGACGTAAGCGTCGAGCAGCGAAAGGCCGTACCACAAGCCGATGCCGATGTAGATAAGGTCGCGGTTGCGGCGCAGGGCGTCGCGCTGGGCGCGGAAGCTGGGTTCGAGGCGGGCACGCCGGCTGGCGATCTCCTCCTCGGAGAGGTCGGATTCGGGCGGCAGGCCCAGTTCTTCGAGCAGGCGGGCGTAATCGTCGGCGTATTGCGGAAAGACCGGCTCGCCGTTTTCGTCGAGGCGGGCGGTGAAGAGGTAGGCGTGGCGATAGCGCAGATACCGCCCGTTGGTGTAGAGCGCCGTCGCCGCCAGGCCGCCCAGGCCGAGGTAGACGAGGGGGATCTTGACGTATTGCCGGTTATAGAACTGGCCCCAGCCGGGCAGCACGGCCGCCCGCCAGAGCGCGCCGCGCGGCGAATGGCCCGGCGGCAGGCCGCCCGGCGCAACGACCGCCGTGTCGGGCGGCGCCGTGGCCGTCGTATCGACCTGCGCGGCGGCGGGCAGCCCGAAGCTCAGGCTCGCCAGGACGAGCATCCACAGGCCCGGCCTGCTGAGAGGCAAATGGCGAAGCACCCGGCACAAGACCACGGTAGAAAGGTAGGGGAGGTTGGGGTGTGGAAGGGTGGGAGGATAGCAGGTCGAGGGTAGAAGATTGAAGGTCGAGCGCGCTGCCGGGCGATGCTCCATCCTCCTATACGACGCGAGGCACAACGCTTTACCAGAGGCCGTAGACGAACGTAAAATGTAGCGGAAGGCGGATTTGCCGAAGCCCCGGCGCTACCGTCCCGTCAGCAGTTCCATGAGCCGTTCCAGATCCTCGGTCGAATAGTAGGCCAGCTCGATCTTGCCGCTGCCGTCGGCCTTATGCCGCACCTGGACCTGCGTGCTGAAGTGCGCGCGCAGGCGGTTGGTGAAGTCCTGCACCTGCAGCGTCTCGCGGTCGGGTAGCTTCGGTTTGCGCGCCGGCTGGGCCTGCGCCTCGGCCTCCGGCTCGCGCCAGGCGCGCACGCGCTCCTCGACCTCGCGCACCGAGAGGTCCTTCGTGCGGATCTCCTCGAGCAGGCGCAGTTGCACCGCCTCGTCCTCGATGGTGATGAGCGCGCGGGCGTGGCCCACCGAGACGCTGCCGTCGCGCAGGGCGGCCTGCGCGCGCGGCGGTAGCCTGAGCAGGCGCAGAAAGTTGGTGACCGTCGTGCGGTTCTTGCTGACCTTGTCGGCCACCTGTTCCTGCGTCAGCCCGCATTCTTCCATCAGGCGCTGGTAGCCCAGGGCCACCTCGACGGGGTTGAGCTCCTCGCGCTGGACGTTCTCGACCAGGGCCATCTCGAGCATCTCTTCGGTGTCGGCCTCGCGGACGTAGGCCGGCACGCGCTTGAGGCCGGCGCGGCGGGCCGCGCGCAGCCGACGCTCACCCGAAATCACCTCGAAGTGGTGGCTGCCCAGCGCGCGCACCGTGATGGGCTGGATGATGCCGAGTTGCCGGATCGAGTCGGCCAGTTCGTCGAGCGCCCGGTCTTCGAAGTCCTGGCGGGGCTGGTAGGGGTTGGGGCGGATGTGGTCGATCTCGATGTCGGCCACGCGGCCCAGCAGGCGGACGCGGTCTTCGAAGCGGTAGAGCCTGCTCGGCGGGACGTCGGTGGCGGGCTGGTCGAGCGACGCTTCGCCTTCCTGTTGCCCGGTCGGCAGCAGGGCGCTGAGTCCTTTACCGAGAACTGCTTTCTTTGAAGCCATCCTTTTCCTGGAAAGCGTGTACAGATGAACGAATCGACCCGTCCCGGCCTCACAGCGTAAAACCGTTGGCTGCCGCCGAGGACGACTGCTCCGAGTACGGATCGTCGGTGCCGTTGCGGTTCAGGGGGGAGGCATCTTCCCGAATTTCTTCGTAGTGGTGCAAAAAGCGCTGGTTGTTGAACAGGATCTCCCGCGCCAGGGCGATGTAGTTGCGCGCGCCGATGCTCGTGGCGTCGTAATGCAGCACCGGCTTGCCGAAACTGGGCGACTCGGCGATGCGCACGTTGCGCTGCACGATGGTCTTGAAGACCTTGCTGCCGAAGTAGCGCCGCACCTCGGCGGCCACCTGGTTCGAGAGGCGCAGCCGCGTGTCGAACATCGTCAGGAGCACCCCCTCGATCTCCAGGTCCGGGTTGAGGTGCTGGCGGACGATCTTGATGGTGTTCAAAAGCTGCCCCAGGCCTTCCAGCGCAAAATATTCGGCCTGCACGGGGATGAGCACCGAGTTGGCCGCCGTCAGCGAGTTGAGCGTCAGCAGGCCCAGCGAGGGCGGGCAGTCGATGACCACAAAGTCGTACTTGCGCCGGGCGTGCACGAGGGCGTTCTTGAGGATGCGCTCGCGCTCCATCACATCGATCATCTCGATCTCGGCGCCGACGAGGTTGATGTGGCTGGGCAGGATGTCGAGGAAGGAGATGTTGGTCTGGCGCACGGCCTCGTCGAGCGCCACGTCGCCGATGAGCACCTCGTAGGTCGACGCGGTGACGTTGCGCGGGTCGAGGCCGGTGCCCGAGGTGCAGTTGGCCTGCGGGTCGATGTCGATGATTAGCGTGGGATGCTCCGTCGCCGCGAAGGAGGCCGCCAGGTTGATCGACGTGGTAGTCTTGCCGACGCCGCCCTTCTGATTGGCAATCGCTATTACCTTTCCCATGAGAAAAGCCGGGTCTTGCGAAAATCCAGGGCCGGTACGCGAGGGGTTCGGAGCAGAGAGGCTGAAGGCAGCCAGGGGGTGCCCATGCGGGCCGGCAGGGCAGGCCCGCCGGCGCGTACATTCCGAACGACTGTGGGAAGGTATAAAGAAACCATCACGCAAGCCAGTCGATATCACCTGAAAGTACGTATTCGCCAAAAAAACAATCGCAAAAAATAGCGCCATGGCCCGCCGATTCGTCCTCAAACGCGACGCGCTGCCCCAGCGGCAGGCCCTGTCGATCGATTACGGGGGCGAACTCAACCCGCAGCAGTACGCCGCCGCCACGGCGCCGGGCGGGCCGGTGTTGGTGGTGGCCGGCGCGGGCACGGGCAAGACGCGCACGCTGGTCTACCGCGTGGCCTACCTCGTCGAGACGGGCACGCCGCCCGAAGGCATCGTCCTGCTGACGTTCACGCGGCGGGCCGCCCGCGAGATGCTCACGCGCGCCTCGGCCCTGCTCGACGGCCGGTGCCAGCAGGTGCGCGGCGGCACCTTCCACGCCTTCTGCCTGGGCCTGCTGCGCCGCCACGCCCCGCGCATCGGCTTCGCCAACAACTTCACCATCCTCGACGCCGCCGACGCCGCCGACGTGCTCGACGTGCTGCGCACCGCCGCCGGCCTGCACAAAGCCAAAAAACGCTTCCCCCGCAAAAAAACGCTCTACGCCATGTTCTCGGCCTCGACCAACCGGGGCCTCCCGCTCGAAGCCGTCCTAGAGGCCCAGTACCCGCAGTTCTCTGACGACCTGGCGGCGCTCCAGACGCTGATGGCCGACTACCGGATCTACAAGCAGCGCCACGGCCTGATGGATTACGACGACCTGCTGGCCGCCACGCTCCGCCTCTTCGAACAACACGACGACGTGCGCGCGCAGGTCGCCGCCGGCTGCCGCCACGTCCTCGTCGACGAGTACCAGGACACCAACGCCCTGCAGGCCGCCCTCGTGGGGCAGTTCGCCGCCGTCCACGGCAACGTCATGGCCGTCGGCGACGACGCCCAGAGCATCTACCGCTTTCGCGGAGCCGACTTCCGCAACATCTTCGCCTTCCCCGAACGCTTCCCCGGCACGCGCATCCTCAAGCTCGAACAGAACTATCGCTCGACGCAACCCATCCTCGACTTCGCCAACCACGTCCTGGCGCAGGCGCAGCGCCGCTACGACAAACGCCTCTTCACCGACCAGAAGCCCACGGGCGACCTGCCGGCCTTCGTCCCGGCGCCGGACGACCGCTTCGAGAGCCGCTTCGTGGCGCAGGCCTTGCTGCAACTGCGCGAGCAGGGCGTGCCGCTGCACCGGATGGCGGTGCTCTTCCGCAGCGGCTTCAACTCCTACGACCTCGAAGTCGAACTCAACCGGCGCAACATCCCCTTCGTCAAGTACGGCGGGTTGAAGCTCAGCGAGGCGGCCCACATCAAGGACGTGCTGGCGCACCTCAAGGTGGTCGAGAATCCGAAGGACGCCGCCGCGTGGAACCGCATCTTGCAGCTTTTGGAGGGCATCGGCCCGAAGACGGCGCACGACCTGGTCGAATGGATCACCTCGGCGCAGGAGGACCCCTTCACGCTGGCGGACCGGCCCTATTCGCCGCGCTACGTCGAGGCGCTCACGCGCCTGTTCGATACGCTGCGGGCCGTGCGCGCGCCCGAGGTCCGGCTGCTGGCGCAGGTGGAGGCCCTCGTGCGCTACTACGAGCCGATCTGCAAGCGCAAATATTACGAGGACTACCCGAAGCGCCTGCAAGACCTGGAGCACTTCGTGGCGCTCTCCGACACCTTCGCCGACCGCGCCGACTTCCTCTCCTCGCTGGCGCTCGATCCCATCGAACTGACCGCCCTCGACGGCGAGCCGCTCGACGACGACGAGGCGCCGCTGGTGCTCTCGACCATCCATTCGGCCAAGGGCCTCGAATTTCACTCGGTCTTTCTGATCCACGCGCTCG
>JBFGTT010000006.1:0-19503 GCA_041565995.1 Rhodothermales bacterium | reverse complement strand
TCTAAGGCGCGTTCCGCGTTCGCCCATCCGCATACGAAGGAGCGGGAGACGGGATTCGAACCCGCGACCCTCAGCTTGGAAGGCTGATGCTCTACCAACTGAGCTACTCCCGCTTTCCATTTCGGATTGCGGATGGCGCGGCCCACGTCGTCCAATCCGCATGCCCCGATCCACAAGGGGGGTAGTGGGCAGGGAAGGATTCGAACCTCCGAAGGCTAAGCCAGCAGATTTACAGTCTGCCCCCGTTGACCGCTTGGGTACCTGCCCGCGTATGACCTTCGAAAAACGGGGAGCTATTATAAAAATAGCCCGGGGTTTGGTGCCGAAGACGCCGGAGAATTTCGAGTGAAGAGCTGGCGAAGGGATTCGAACCCCCAACCTGCTGATTACAAATCAGCTGCTCTACCGTTGAGCTACGCCAGCGGCGGAAGGAGCGTCCGGCTCTTGCACAGCATTGTAATGTATCGTCTTTCGCCCGCGATGTCAACCGTCACGCTTCGTCCGACGAGACGGCGTCTTGCGTCCGGCGGCGGCGGTAGAAGCGCACGAGTTGCACCACGGCGAAGAGCCCGAGGGCCGCCAGCACGAAGAGACCGTAGCGGCGCAGGTAGACCTGCACGACGGGCCAGTTCTCGCCGACGGCGTAGCCGGCGTAGGTGATCAGGGCCGTCCAGGCGGCCGCGCTGAGCGTGGCGAAGGCCGTCGTCTTCCAGCCGTTCATGTGCGCCATGCCCACCGTCAGCGCGATGACCGAGCGGGCGCCGCTGAGAAAGCGGTTGGCGGCCACCACGCCGTAGCCCCAGCGCTTGAGCCACGCCCGCACCTTGAACATCTTTTCTTTGGGGAGCCAGCGGAGCCGCTTCGGGTCCATCACGACGTGGCCGAGGCGTGCGCCGAAGGCGTACATCGTCATGAAGCCCACCGCCCCGCCGAGCGTCGCCAGCCCGACCACGAGCGCGAAGTCGAGCCGCCCGATGCCCACGAGGTAGCCGCCGAAGACGACCACGAGGTCGCCCGGAATGGGCGGGACGACGTTCTCGCCGTAGGCGACGACCAGCAGGACGAGGTAAGCCCACAGCGTCGGCACGGTCTCCATCCACACGATCACATCGCGGAAGAACTGCTCCATGCTACGCCTCTTCGAGTAAACACACCGCCGAGGCTGCCGCGCCGGCCTCCGTGCCCACGAAGCCGAGGCGCTCGGTCGTCGTCGCCTTGACCGACACCTGCGCCAGGGAGAGCTCCAGCACGGCGGCGATGTTGGCGCGCATGGCGTCGATGTAGGGTCGCAGCTTCGGGCGTTCGAGGGCCACCGTGGCGTCGATGTTGGCGATGCGGAAGCCGGCCCGGCGCACCTTCTGCCCGACCAGGCCGAGCAGTGCGCGGCTGTCGGCGTTGCGCCAGCGCGCGTCGGTGTCGGGGAAGTGCAGGCCGATGTCGCCCAGGGCGGCGGCGCCCAGGAGTGCGTCGGCGACGGCGTGCAGCAGTACGTCGGCGTCGGAGTGTCCGTCGAGGCCGGTTTCGTGGGGCACCCTCACGCCGCCGAGGATCAGCGGCCTGCCCGCCACGAGGCGGTGCACGTCGTAGCCGAAGCCGATACGCATGGGGTCGTGTGCGGGTCGAAAGAGCGGCGCGTCAGGTGGCCTGAAACGCGGCTTCCCAGAGGGGCCAGAGCAGCAGCGCCAGGTGCCAGTCTTCCGGCGTGGTGATTTTGATGTTGATGGCGCTGCCGGCTATGATGCGGACGCTCCGGCCTGCGCGCTGGACCAGGTCTACGTCGTCGGTGGCGAGGTAGCCGAGCCGCCGGGCCGCCTCGTGCGCCGCCTCGAACCAGTCGCGGCGGAAGCCCTGGGGGGTTTGCATGCGGTAGAGGCCCTCGCGCGGGACGGTCTCGCCGAAGTGATAGCCGAGGCCGCGCCGCAGCGTATCGACGATGGGGATGGCCAGGGCGGCGGCCCCTCCGGCGCGCACGGCGGCGATGACGTCTGTCAGGTGAGCCGGCGCCACGAAGGGCCGCACGGCGTCGTGCACCAGCACCACCTCGACGCCCGGCGGCACGGCCCGCAGCGCCGCGCAGACCGACGCCTGCCGCGTGGCGCCGCCCGGCACCACCGCCACCAGCTTCGTCAGGCCCGACGCCCGCAGTTCGAGTTCCAGCACCTCGGCGGCTTCGTCGGGCGCGGCCACCAGCAGATGATCGACCTGGGGATGGCGTTCGAAGACGCCGAGCGTCTGCACCAGCAGCGGCTGCCCGCCCAGCCGGCGGAACTGCTTGCGGTGGCCGCCGAGGCGTTTGCCTTCGCCCGCCGCCGGAACGAGCACCGCCACCTCGCCAGGCGCGGAGGCGTCGGAATCATGCTTGAGAGGCTCTGCCATGGCCGCACCGTCCAGATCCGTCAAAAAGTCCCGCGCCTGGCCTGCATGCTAGAGGATCAGCATTGCGTCGCCGAAGGAGAAGAGGCGGTATTTTTCCTGGATCGCCACCTCGTAGGCGTGGAACAGGAAATCGTACCCGGCGAAGGCAGCCACGAGCATCAAGAGCGTGCTCTTGGGCATGTGAAAGTTGGTGATGATGCGTTCGGTGATCTCGAATTCGTAGGGCGGATAGATGAACTTGTCGGTCCAGCCCTGGCTGTCCTTGAGCGTGTTGGCCGCCGAGAGGCTGGTCTCGATGGCGCGCACGACCGTCGTCCCGACCGCCGTGACCGAGTTTTCGTCCGAGAGCAGCGCGCGGTTGACCGCGTCCGCGGTGGCCTTCGAGATGACGTAATTCTCCGAATCCATGCGGTGCTTGGTCAGGTCTTCGACCTCGACGGGCCGGAAGGTGCCCAGCCCCACGTGCAGCGTCACCGGCACGATGTTTACGCCCTTGTCGACGAATTGCTGCACCAGCTTCGGCGTGAAGTGCAGCCCGGCGGTGGGTACGGCTACGGCGCCGCGGTGCCTGGCGAACATCGTCTGGTAGCGCTCGCGGTCGGCCTCTTCGACGGCCCGCTTGATGTAGGGCGGCAGCGGCGTCTGCCCGATTTCGTCGATCTTCTGGTAGAGTTCTTCGTTGGTGCCTTCGAAGGCGAAGCGGATGGTGCGCCCGCGCGAGGTCGTGTTGTCGATGACTTCGGCGACGAGGCCGTTTTCGAAGTAGAGCTTGTTGCCGATGCGGATCTTACGGGCCGGGTCGACGATGACGTCCCAGAGGCGGCTCTCGGGGTTGAGTTCGCGCAGCAGGAAGACCTCGATGCGCGCGCCGGTCTTTTCCTTGTTGCCGAAGAGGCGCGCTGGAAAGACCTTGGTGTCGTTGACGACCAGCACGTCGCCGGCGCGGAAGTAGTCGACGATGTCGCCGAAGGTGCGATGCGTGATGGACTCCTTTTTGCGATCGAGCACCATCAGGCGGGCGCTGTCGCGCGGCGAGGCCGGATACTTGGCGACGAGGCCCTTGGGGTAGTCGTAGATAAAATCGGAGAGCTTCATAGAGCGGGCTACAGCAACAGCGGAGACGGTGGTGGCGTTCAACTTTCGAGCCGCATCGACCGGCCAGCGCCGCCGGCGCCGGCTCAGAAAAGCGAGGATCAGGGAACGGGCACGCGCGGGAGGCCGGGCTGCCGGAGCGGTTGAAGGAAAGGCAGCGGGTTGCGCTCGAACGCAGGGCGACGTACCATTCGGTAGGCGAGGGCTTCTCTGGAGGGCGCAGGGAATGAGGGGCCGCAGGCAGGTCCTTCCCACGTGAAGCGCGTAAATATACATTCGTTTCTGAGCCACTCCAAACAAGACTTCGCGCCCTCTCCGCCGGGCTATCAACTTTTAGCTTGAATTCACACACCGACGGCACGACCGTGAGAGCCTCAGCCATCGCACGCGCAGGGCGCCTGCGGGCGTCCCTGGTCACGTTGCATCGCGCCCTGGTGCCGGCGGCGTTGCTGCTGGCCGGGTGCGATCACGGCCTCGAGCCGCCCGAGGCCCCGCCCGTCGGCGCCATCCGGGGCACCGTCACCTACGTCCAGGACCCGGCGCAGTGGCCCCGCCTGGACTCGCTCAGGGACCTGCGCTTTTTCGCGCTGCCTTTCGTCCCCCGCGACACGCTCGACCTTTTCCGCGACCTCAACCAGCTCGTCTTCAGCGAGCGGCTGGCCTTTTACGTGACGGGCGACACGTTTTTCGTCGACAACGTGGAGGCGCGCGCGTACCTCTACAGCGGCGTGGCGCAGCAGTTTAGCGACAACCTGCTCGACTGGCGGCCGGTGGGGCTTTACGAGGGTGCCGGCGGCGTCTTCCTGGTGCGGGCCGGGCAGGTCGCGGAGCTGGCTAT
The DNA here is from genome assembly GCA_041565995.1 of Rhodothermales bacterium. Classification (GTDB taxonomy): domain Bacteria; phylum Bacteroidota; class Rhodothermia; order Rhodothermales; family JBFGTT01; genus JBFGTT01. Next base: position 15,197 of record JBFGTT010000006.1, on the reverse strand, counting down.
CACGGTAGATTTTGAACGTCCCCCGCCGTTTCCGCCCTCTCGGGCGGCGCGCTAGGGGGTCGATGGAGGGCACCTGATGCGAAGAGGCCATCCTGTTGCAAGCTGCCTCCGGGCGATGCTGGTCCTGGGGCTGTGCCTGGCGCCGGCGGCGCGCGCGCAGACGGGCGAGGTGCGCGGCGCCGTGCACGACGAGGCCGGCGCGGCGTTGCCGGGCGTCAACGTGGTGCTCGAAGGCACCACGATGGGCGCCGCCACCGACGCCGAGGGGCGCTACCGCATCGAGCGCATCCCGCCGGGGGCGTACGTCGTGCGCGCCTCGGCCATCGGCTTCCGCCGCGAACGGCAGCCGGCGACGGTGCCCCTCGGCGCCGTGGTGACGCTCGACTTCGTGCTGCGCGAGGTGGCGCTGGTCGAGGGCGAGGTGGTGGTGACGGCTTCGCGGCGCGAGCAGCGCTTTGCCGAGGCGCCCGTGAGCCTCAGCGTCGTCTCGCCGCGCGAGTTGGAGGAGCGCAACGTCGTCTCGCTCGACGAGGCGCTGCGCTACGTGCCCGGCGTGCAGATGGCCGACAACCAGATCAACATCCGGGGGTCGTCCGGCTTTTCGTTCAACACCGGCAGCCGCGTGCTACTGCTGCTCGACGGCATGCCGCTGCTGGCGCCCGACCGCGAGGGCATCCCCTACGAAGAGTTGCCGATTTCGCAGGTCGAGCGCATCGAGGTGGTCAAAGGACCCGGCTCGGCGCTCTACGGCGGCGGCGCCCTCGGCGGCGTCATCAACCTCATCACGCGCGACTTCCCCGAGGCGCCCGAAACCCGCCTTCGGCTCTTCGGCGGGGCCTACGAGCCGGTGCGCTACGCGGTCTGGCGCAGCGCCTGGTCGGAGGCCGACGCGCCCCGTCCCTTCGGCGGCTTCACGGTTTCGCACGCGCGGCGCTTCGGCAGCCGGTTCGGCGGCTGGCTCAGCCTGGCCTACCGCGCCGACGAGGGCTACACCAACTTCCGCGCCGAGCGCGACCTCGACGCCTTCTTCAAGCTCGGCTGGCGTCCGCAGACGACGCTCCGCTTTGCGCTGCTCGGCGGCTGGACCTGGCGCAAGAGCGACAGCTTCCTCTACTGGAACGGCCTGCGCGACGCGCTCAACCCCGGCGAGTTGAACTTCGGCGGGGCCATTGCGAAGGGCACCAACGACAACCAGGTCCACCTCTTCAGCGTGTTGCCTTCGTTCACGCACGTCGTCAGCGGCGCTTTTTCGTACGCGCTCAAGACGCGCCTGGTGGCGGTCGTGATCCAGCCGCTCGAAGACGACGGCACGCCCAAGCCGGTCTCGCAGGGCACGGTCGGCGCGCGCTACGGCGGCGAGGCGCAGGTCAACTGGATTCCGGTGGATGGCACACACGTCACCGCGGGCGTCGCCGGCGACGCGCTGCTGACCAAGTCGAGCTTCTTCCAGCCCAAAGACGTGCCGCAGGACGCGCGCAACCAGCCCGAACGGGCGGTCTTTGCGCAACTCGAACAACGCCTCTTCGACCGGCTCGACCTGGTGGCCGGCCTGCGTTACGACACCTACGAGATCGACACTGCCGACGTGGCCCGCAAGCTCAGTCCCAAGCTCAACGCCGCCCTTACGCTCGTTGACGGGCTGACGCTGCGCCTGGCCTACGGGCAGGGCTTCCGCGTGCCCAGCCTCGGCGAGCGCTTCGTCGACAACCGGGACTTCCTGCCCATCATCAAGAACCTCGACCTGCGCCCTGAGGAGAGCACGAGTTACGAGGTGGGGCTGCGCGCGCTGGCGCCGGTGGCGGGGCGGGTGCTGACGCAGGCGGACCTGGCGCTCTTCTGGAACGGCTTCGAGCGCCTGGTCGAGCCCAAGTTCATCCCGAACGAGCAGGCCTTTCAGTTCGTCAACCTGACGAAGGCGCGCATCCGGGGTCTGGAGGCCGCCTTCGAGGCCGCCACCGACGACGAGGGCTGGCGCCTCGGCCTCGGCTACACCTTCCTCGACGCCCACGACCTGACCGAGGACCGCCCCCTCGTCTACCGCTCGCGCCATCTCTTCAAAGCCGCCCTCTCCGGACGCCTCTTCGGCCCGCTCTCCTTCGGCCTCGACTTTCGCTACGCCAGCGCCCCGGAACGCCTCGACTCCGACTTCTCCCGCTTCGTCCGCGACGCCGAGACCATCGGCCCGACGAAGGTGCTCGACGCACGGCTCGGCGCCCGGTGGCGGCACCTGGGCCTCGCCGTGCTGCTCAAGAACGCCCTGGAATACTACTACGTCGAGCGCCCTGCCATCCTCGCCCCGCCCCGGCACGTCATCGTCCAACTCCACGTGGATTTCTAGCGTGTGTCTGCCAACGCGACTTTTCGAAAAGCCCTGGCAGGGCAACTGTTTACAGCATCATCGTCCCTTCATACAAAGCTCCTCCTGCCTGCGCAGGAGCAGGCTCAGGAGCGACCTGTGGACTACAGGCCGCCCCTACAGGGCTTTCTCAGATAAAAAACCCTGCGGCTACAAACAGGTCGTCCCTACGGGACTTTGCAGAGACGCTCCTGGAGGATGGACGGGGCGGAGACGCCGTCGTCGTTGGTCCGTCGTCGGTCGTCCTTGGTCCGTGGTCCGTCGTTGGTCAATCGTTGATCCGTCGTCGGTCGTCGTTGGTCAATCGTTGGTCCGTCGTCGGTTGTCGTTGGTCAATCGTTGGTCCGTCGTTGGTCAATCGTTGGTCCATCGTTGGTCGTCGTCGGTCGTCGTTGGTCCGTCGTCGTCCAAAAAAAGAGGCCCCACGGCAGGGATGCCGCAGGGCCTCGCCGGACGGGCGGTTGCCGGGCTAGGCGGTGCTGCCTCGCGCGAAGTTCATCACGAGCGAGACGACCAGCAGGATGAGGAAGACGTAGAACAGGATCTTGGCGATACCTGCTGCAGCGCCCGCCACGCCTCCGAAGCCGAACAGGGCGGCCAGCAACGCCACGACGAAAAAGATCAACGCCCATCTAAGCATGGTGCACCTCCAGGGATTTTCTTTCGGGATGTAGAGCGAGGGCGGTTACGGACGGCTGCCCGGCGCCGGCCCTCTAGCGCACCCAACCCCGGCCGGGCGGCTTCGGTCCCTCCCGTAGCGGCCTCCGGCGGGATCGTAAGCAGACGGTCACCATTGCGCGTTTTCGTAATCAGATCGGCACACCCTGGGTGGACGTGTGCGGGTGTGGGGGTTATGGGCGTGTGGGGGTATGGGAGTGTGGACGCTACCGGAGGCGGGCGAGAGACGACGGACGACCGATGAGGAGCGAAAAGGATCGTCCTTCGGGTCGTCCGGGTAACCTGTCGTTGGTAGGGCACAACCTGGGTTAGTTTCTTAAGCCTCCAGGCGCTGCATCTCTTCGTCCGCCACGGCGGCTTCGGGCCGATCCAGCCGGTCTGGATGCAGCGCGGCGGCCAGCAGTTCGACGGCGCGGTAGAGGCGTGGGCCGGGCCGGTTGAAATGCGCGTTGCCGTCGAAGAGGAAGAGGCGGCTCGTGCGCACGGCCTTCAGGTCTGCCCAGCCGTCGCGCTGGGTCAGCAGGGGGAGGTCGCGGCGGGCCTGTCCGAGGGTGCGGCTGCACGGTGCGAGGGCGATCACGTCGGGATCGGCCGCTCGGAGGGTTTCCCAGGCGACGAGGCGGGAGGGGGCGCCTTTTTCGGCCAGCACGGCGCGTCCGCCCGCCATCTCGACCACGTCGGGGATCCAGCAGCCGGCGGTCATCAGGGGGTCCATCCACGCGAGGCAGGCCACCGTGGGCCAGGCCGAGGGGTCGGAGCGGCGGTGCAGGCCCAGGCGTTCCCGCAGCGCGCGCAGCCGGTGTTCGGCCCCGGCGAGGAAGCGCATCGCCGCCTCCATCCGTCCCAGCAGCCGTCCGAGGCGGAGCGCGGCGTCGAGGACCTCCTTGAGCGTCGTCGGCGCCATCGCAAAAAGCTGCGGCGGCGTGCCCGTCCACGCGGCGCGTTCGGCGTCGTCTTGCGTCAGGGTCAGCAGGAGGTCGGGCCGGAGGGCGCGGAGCTGCTCCAGGTCGAGGTCCCAGAGGCGCAAGCCCTGCCGGAGGCGGTTCCGGACGGCGGCGTCGAGGGCCGCCGCGTCGGCCTCGGCGGCGAAGGCGGGGCGGGTGACGGCAGGGAGCGCCCGTGCCGAAGGCGGGTAGTCGCAGGCGTGCGAGCGCCCGACGAGTCGATCTCCGGCGCCGAAGGCGAACACCCACTCGGTGGCGGCAGGTAGGAGCGAGACGACGCGCATGGCGGGCTGGAGCGGAGGGCGGGAGGCGGAGGGCGCGACGGTTGATTTCGACGAGACGACGAATCGACGAGTCTTTTCGTCCACACGTCCCCTCGTCCACACGTCCTTACAGCAGGGGTGGGCGGCGGCGGTGGAAGTCGGTGGCTTGCTGGTAGGCGTGCGCTAGGGCCAGCACCTCGGCGTCTTTGTACAGCCCTCCGGCGAAGGTGATGCTGCCGGGTTGCCGGCGCGGCGAGAGCGGGGCGTCTTCGAGCGGGTGGAAGGCGTTGGGCAGACACACGCACGGGTGCCCGGTCAGGTTGGTGATGCGCAGCGTGCCGCCCCGGAAGGAGGGCGAGACGAACACGTCTACGTCGCGAAGCGTCTCGGTCATCTGCCGCATCAGCAGCAGGCGGGCGCGGTTGGCCTGCACGTACTCGACGGCCGGGACGAAGCGCGCCGAGCGGAACTCGTGGGGCCAGGTGTTCTTGCCCTGCCGCACCATCAGGTCCACGCCGCCGGTGCGCGTCAGTTCGTCGAAGGCGGCGGCGGCTTCGACGCCGAGGGTCATCAGCATCGCGCCCACGGGCAGGTCGTCGGGCAGCTTGACGGGCTGGAGGGCGATGCCGAGGTCGCGCAGCACGGCGAGGGTCTGCCGGTCGGCTTCCTGGTTGTCGTACTCCTCGTCGAAGGCGTCGGCGAGGTAGCCTACGCGCAGCGTCGTCACGTCCAGATCCGGGTCGAAGGCAAAGGGGGCGTCGAGGGTCGAAGGATCGCGGGGGTCGGCGCCTCGGAGGGTGTCGAAGACGAGGGCGCAGTCGAGCGCCGAGCGCGCCATGGGGCCGAGTTTGTCCATCGACCAGGAGAGCGTCATGGCGCCGTGGCGGCTGACGAGGCCGAAGGTGGGGCGGTGCCCCGTGACGCCGTTGCGCGTCGAGGGTGAGACGATGGAGCCGAGCGTCTCCGAGCCGATGGCGAAGCCGACGAGGCCGGCGGCTACGGCAGACCCCGGCCCCGCCGACGAGCCGCTCGATCCCTGCTCGACGTTCCAGGGGTTCTTGGTCGTCCCGCCGAACCAGACGTCGCCCCAGGCCAGCGCGCCGAGGGTCAGCTTGGCCACGAGCACCGCGCCGGCGGCCGCGAGCTTCTCGACGACCGCCGCGTCGAAGTCGAGCACCTGGTCTTTGTAGGGCATGGCGCCCCAGGTGGTCTTGTAGCCGCGCGCGGCCAGCAGGTCTTTGGCGCCGTAGGGGATGCCGTGGAGCGGCCCGCGCCAGGCGCCCGCGTCGAGTTCGGCGTCGGCCTGTGCGGCCTGCGCGTAGGCGGTCTCTTCGGTGAGCGTGACGACGGCTTGCAGCACCGGGTCGTAGCGCTTGAGCCGTGCCAGGTACAGGTCGGTCAGTGCTGTCGAGGTGATCTGGCGGGATTTGAGCAGCGCGGCCAGTTCGGCCACCGTCAGGAAGGCCAGCGTCTCGTCGTCTGCCGGGGGTTCGAGGGCCGGCGGCGTCCAGCGCAGCGCGGCGCCGTCCGAAGGGGGCTGCACGCCGCCCAGGCGCGGGTCGAAGGTGAAGGCGGGGATGACGTGGTTGGGTAGCGACGCGGCCCGCAGCTTCTCGAAGTCTTCGAGCCGTTCGTTGAGGTCCTCCACCAGCAGTTCGCGTTGCGCTTCGGTGAAGTGCAGCCCGGCGATCTGCTCGGCGCGCGCAATGGTCTCGGTGGTGATGGCTTCGTCGTCGGCCACTTGCGCGTAGAGCGCGCCGGGGAAGAGGGTGCCGGAGAGGCCGAGGGCCGAGCAGGCAGCCAGGAAGTCGCGGCGGTCGAGGGGCATCGGGTTGGGATGTTGGAGTGTGTGAGTGTGGGAGTTTGTGGGTGTGGGGGGATGGGAGCAGGCACTCCTTACACACGCGAACACTACACACCCAGGCAGGGTTCGCGAAGTGTTGCTGCTGCACCATCCTCGCTGATGCGCTTCGGTGCGTGCCTCGGCGACGGTGCGCCTGCCACGAGGGCGCCTGCCTTCGGCGCAGGCACGCCGCTGAAGCGGCGACTACGAGCCTATCACGGTTTGTAGTGGTCGCTTCAGCGACCTGGCAGGGCCTCCTCGGAGGGATGCCGCAAGGAGCACGCTTCGTTCATCAACCCTTTTTGACCACGCCCCAACCCCAAGACCGTGCCGGAGAGGCCGAGGGCCGAGCAGGCAGCCGGGAAGTCGCGGCGGTCGAGAGGCATGTTGATGGGTGGATGGTACGAATATTTTCGATCAGATTGGATACCGCTACGATTCAACCGCTGGTCCGTAGGGAAGGAGTGGGTATCAGGCACCGCAGCCGCGTATTATCAGCCGTGGCCCGCACGCAGGGTGCGCGCGGCTTCTTTCCGTATCAAACATAGCCTGACCATGAAAAAGATTGGGGGCGCAGGCTTTCTCGCGGTACTGCTCTGCGCCGGTCTCCTTACGTCCTGCGAACTCCTCGACGGGTCGGGGGGCGGCGGGACGCATCCGTCGCTCGACCAGACCGAGTGGATCCTCGTGCGCCTGGACGGGCGCGGCCTCGTCGCGCAGACCCAGATCACCCTGGACTTTGAAGACGCGCGGGCGGGAGGTTACGCCGGCTGCAACGCGTACGGCGGATCTTTCTCGACCAACGCCGGGGGCGGCCTGTCCTTTGCCGACGTCGGGAGCACGGATCGGTACTGCCCCGACCCGCCGGGCGTCATGGAGCAGGAAAACCGCTACCTCGAAGCCTTCTTGCAGGTGCGCCGCTACCGGGTCGTGGAGGACCGCCTGGAACTCAGCGACGCCGATGGGAAGACGCTGCTCGTCTACGAGCGCAGGGAGGAGTTGCCGATGGATCCCCGGGACCTCGTCGGTACGCACTGGCTGCTTCAGTCGTGGAACGGCGCGCCTCCGCTGGAGGGCGCCACCTTCACCCTAGCATTTCAAGACGGCACGGCCGGCGGCCAGGCCGGCTGCAGGACCTTTGTAGCCACCTACCAGGCCGAAGGCGACGACCTCCGCTTCCTCCGTCTCTCGATGACCGAGACGACGGCCGACTGCACGCACCATCAGTGGGCGCAAGAGGGGCGCTATACCACCAGCCTGAGCGAGACGCGCAATTACCGCCTCGACGAGAACCGGCTCGACCTGCTCACCGCAGGCGGCGAGGTGCTCACCTTCACCCGTATGTTGATCCGCTGAGGCGCCGTGGCGAGTACAGGACTTTTTTAATGGAACGCGGATGAGGCGGATACAGCGGATTTACGCGGATCTGGTTGACGCTAAAGCTGCGACGACGCTCCATTGTTTCGTCAGTCGCCTGCGGCTCGTGTCGCGTCATCGTGGTTCTCCCTCCCCCCACCCTCGCCCCTCCCGGCCTCGCTCGCTGGCGCGTGCGACGTGGGTGCCTGCTTTCGGCGCAGGCACGCCGCTGAAGCGGCGACTACGAGCCGGTCAAGGTAGTGGTGGCTTCAGCGAGCTTGCACGCCTTCCTCGGCGGGATGCCTCATGAGGCGGCGCGTTTCGATCCTCAACCCTATGCGATCACGCCCCACCCCCGGAATCCTCGCCGGAAGAAGGCGGGGGCGGCTTTTCGTCTTCTTGCAGGGGAACGACCGAGTAGCCGCGCAGCCCTACTTCGGCGATTTCGCGGCCGTCGGTGAAGGGGATCCAGAACAGCCCGGCGCTGTCGCCCGTCACGGCCTCGCCCGCCTCCAACGCGCCCGACACCTCTTTGACGACTTCTGCGCCCTCGCTGCGAAAGACGACTTTGAAGCGGTAGGCGACGGCGTAAGCGTTGGTGTTGGTGAGCTTGATGACGACGCCGTTGTGGCGGGTGTCGGCGTGCTGGTAGAAGAGGTACGAGAATTCGACGCCTTCGTGCGTCAGGAGGGGCTTCCAGGCCCACTCGCCCGCCGTCCTCGGCTGGGCCTGCGCCGGGAGGGCGAGGCCGGCGGCGAGCAGGAGCGTGGTCAGCAGACGTTGCATCGATCCCGGCGGCTGTTTTACCTGGCAACGCCGCTGCCCTCAATCTTGTGCCCCGCACAGGGGTAGGTTAAGGGGCGTTCGATTCCTCGGACGGTTCCACGACGAAAACGCTCGACGCAAGGTCTTCCGAAACCCGTTGCTCAAGGCCGTCTTCTTCAGATCGTCGCCGCCGAAGTTCAGACGGTTGGAGTCCTTGGGGAAGCTTGCCGAGGTTGCAGACGGCTTCGCCGGGACTGATAGCCGGCAGGCTGGTCATGCCGATCACCACGGCGTCGAACGGCGCGCGGAGGGTGCTGCGATCACGGCCAAGCAGCGTCGTGTTGGTAGCCAGGGGCTGGTCCTTCTCAATGAGGTCGCCCGGTTTGATGTGGAACTGCATAAAGCCGCCTCGTTCGGCCCGTATCCATTTTGATTTCTCGATGACCACTTGATAGGCAGGGCTTTCGGCAGGGCCGTCGAGCATTTGTAGACGGCGCAGTACGTTCTTAACGCCTCGTGTGGCAGATTCCACGACGCCCGGTTCCACTTTCCAGACTTCACCGCCTTCCATGATGATCGTCGGGCAGCCGGCCCGGCACGCTTCTCGTCGGAAGGCTCCGGCAGGGCCTTTCCCGTTGATGATGATCTCCGAACCGAACGATTCAGCGAGCCGGCGCACGGCAGGATCGGTCAAGTCGCCTCGGACGTTGGGATAGTTGGTGCGGCGTACGGCGGCCGTATGCAGGTCGATGCCATAATCACACCGGGAGACGATCTGATCGAAGATGATGCGAGCCATGCGACTGGCAAGGCTTCCGTTGGCCGATCCAGGAAACGAACGGTTCAAATCGCGGCGATCCGGCAGGTAGCGCGAGTGCCTATCGAACGCGAGTAGGTTGAGCACGGGCACGAGGATGACCGCTCCCCGGAGCAGGCTGAACTCGGCGTCTTGAATCAACTGGCGCACGGCGCCGGTGCCGTTGATCTCATCGCCGTGCAAGGCGGCGGTGACGAATACCACGGGGCCTTCCTCCGTTGCGCGGCGAATGTGAATCGGAATGCGCACCGTCATGCTGCTGTAGCTCTCGCTCACCGCGAGCAGTACGTCGCGCGAGGCGCCGGCAGGAATCTCTTCGCCGAACCACTCGCCAATCGGTTTTCGTTCGCGGGGCTTGCTCATGGCTGCCTTCCGTCTTCGTCCGGGGGCATCGCGTCGGAGGCTGCGGGGCCGGACTGGCTGAGCGCTGCCGCCGGCGCCTCCGCCAGTTCCTGCACCACCGGGCGTAGCCTGCGGCGCGTCTTCTCCGGGATCAGGTCGCGCATCCATTCCAGCTTGCCGAAGCACAGCAACCGATCTCCGGCTTCGAGTTGTCGATGCGAACGAGGGTTTGGAATGACGGTGGTGCCGCGATACAGCGTCAGTACGATGATATCTCTCTCACGCAAGCCCGATTCGTGGATCGATTTGCCGATATACTCTGAGCCTGCGGGAATGTGAATCTCTGCGACGCCATACCCCCGGCTCACGGTGAGCCGCTGGCGAAGGTCGATCTCCGGGAAATTCACCTGCGCCGCCATGTAGTCGATAATGGCGCCCGCGATGTCGAGGTGGGTGCATTTTTCAATGCCTTCCAGGCCGGGCGACGAATTCACTTCCACGATTTGCGGCCCGTCTTTGCCTTCGAGCAAGTCCACGCCGGCGATGCGAAGGCCCATGATCTGCGCAGCCCGCACGGCGGTTTCGCGATACAATTCATCCAGGACCACCGGCTCGGTGAGACCTCCCCGGTGGACGTTGCTGCGGAACTCCTGGCCCTGGGCAATGCGGCGCATGCTGGCGACCACCTGATCGCCGACGACGAAGGCTCGGATGTCGCGCCCTTTGCTCTCGGCAACAAACTTCTGGATCAGGATGTTTTGCTTCTGGCTTTGCAGCAACTCGATGATGGCCTCGGCGGACTTTACGGTTTCGGCCAGCAACACCCCGATGCCCTGCGTGCCTTCCAAGAGCTTGATGATGACGGGTGCGCCGCCCACCCGCTCGATGGCTGGCAGCACGTCTTTCTTGTCGCGGACGAACGTCGTCTTGGGGATGCCGATGTGGTGCCGGCTGAGAATTTGCAGGCTGCGAAGCTTGTCGCGCGAGTTGACGATGCCTGCGGAGGAATTGGCGCAGTACACGTCCATCTGCTCGAATTGCCGCACCACGGCCGTACCGTAGTAGGTGATGGACGCCCCGATGCGCGGCAGCACGGCGTCGTAATGCGAGAGCTGTTTTTGGCGGAAGTAAAGATCCGGCTCGCCCTGTTCGAGGTCAATGGCGAACTTGAGCGTATTGAGGACCTTGACCTTGTGCCCCCGTTGCTCCGCCGCTGTGCGAAGACGCCGCGTGCTGTAGCACTTCGGGCTGCACGAGAGAATGGCGAGTTTCATGGCTACCCCTTCTGTTTCGGTTGCTTCTTTCGTTTCGGCTTACCGCCGTAATAGGACTTCCCCGCATCGACCAGGAACCGCTGCCGAAAGGCCTCGCGGCCGAGCAGCATCCGAAAGCCCATTTTGTCGCGACTGGCAAGGGTTAATTCGACCGGCCAGGTGAGGCCTAGCAACGCAACACGGGTGACGATGACGGGGCGCCGGGCGGCCTTTCCGCTCGAACTGCGAACGGATCTAAATTCGAGCACCCGCGCCTCTACGTCCACGACCTCGTCGCTACTGCGCTGAACGGGATGCACCTGGAAGCGCACCCACGTCACGCCCTCTCGCTCGAATGGTTGCAGATCGAAGACGTGTAGCGACGAGGACCGGGCGCCGGTATCGACTTTGACTTTGATCGACTTGATCCCTAAGTCCGGCAACCCAACCCATTCACGCCAGCCGATGACAGGCAACCCGGATGTTCCATGCTTCTGCATTGCGGCTTCCCGCCCAGACCTCGAAAAAGCCTCTCCACGAAGGCCCTGATGACACGCTACAAGCTACGCAAACCACAGGCGCCACGCCAGTTCGTCCACGGGCGCAGCCCTCTCCCTCGTAGCTGGAGCTGCGCCCGTGGAGGTTCTGGGTCTGGCTTGAGGGGGTAGCGTGCCTGGGACCTCAAGAACCTGTCTCAGCGAACTCGCGGTATGCGCCGCGCTCCTCCGGGGGGACGCCTTCGCGGAGGAGCACGCTGAAGGCGTCGCCGTCTTCGTATTCGACGCCTTCGAGCTTGAGATCCACCTGGCGCGTTTCATCCGGCTGCATCCCGGCGGCGTCGATCCACTGGCGGGTTCTTTGCTTCTCCTTGCCAGAAGGATCGGCCTGGGTGACTTCCACCGTGACGCCCGGCAGGGCCTCGCCGCCATCGCCGCCGAAGCGCACCAGGAGGTGGAGGATGACGTCTGCGGGGCGGGGGCCTGGGGGCATCTCTTCTTCGTCTTCTTCCATAGCTTCTTCCCCTTCTTCCATGGCCGCTTCCCCTGCTACTGCCGCGGCCGAAGCCTCGGAGGCTACCGCCGCCGCCTCTTGCGCTCCCGCTTTCGCCGCGTCACCCTCCGCCGGCTCCGGTTCTTCCACCGTAAAGCCGTTGAGTTCGACGGTGTACTGCGTGCGGAGCCTGGCGACTTGCTCTTCGGGGGATTCCTGCGCACATCCTACAACCGTCACGACGAGGGCTGCGATGCAAAGCGTGGTCAGGCTGCTGCGGGTAGGCCAACGCATAAGGGCGTCCCTGTTGGGTTGAGGTAGCGACGAGGTAGCAGTGGATTTACCACAGGAAGCACGGAAAGTCAAGGCCGTGCGAGGCGTTCGCTCGTCGTGTAACCGGCGGCTGCGCTTGTCGGTTTTCGGTTCTTGGTTTTCGGTTATTGGTTTTCGGTTTTTGGTTTTTGGTTTTCGGTATTGGGGTTTTGATAGACGGTTGGTTGCTCCGGGCATCAGGTTTTGCTATCGTAGGGCAGGGTGCCGAGCGTTGGGCGCTTGAGCCGCGAGCCGTCAGGCTCTGTCCGCAGACCACACGAGGATCAGGGAGGGCATCATGGGAATCTTTCAGGCTGCATTAATCCTGGCTACCTTTCTTTGTTCGCTGGTGGCGGGCTTCCTGTTTGCTTTTGCCGTCGTGGCGATGCCGGGCATCAGAAGTCTGAATGATCGGGAGTTTATACGCGCTTTTCAGGTGATGGATCGCGTGATCCAGAACAATCAGCCGCTGTTCATTGTGGTCTGGGTCGGTTCCGTGGTGGTCTTGATCCTTTCGGTCGTGTCTGGCATCGGACAGTTGGAAGGCGCCGGGCGATTGCTCCTCATCTTCGCCGCCCTCCTCTATCTTCTGGGCGTCCAATTGCCGACGGTCACCATCAATATCCCCCTGAATAACAAGCTGCAAACGCTGGATGTCGATGCGATGTCTGAGAACGCACAACGGGCCGCCCGCGAGGACTTCGAACCGCGTTGGAACCGATGGAACGCCATCCGGGCCGCTTTGGCGAGCCTGTCCTCCGCGCTGCTGATCCTTCTCCTTTTCAGCCTTTGAAGGAAGGAGGGCTGGGGAGCGGGATCCGAAAAACACCCTCCGCTGCCGGCTCTGCGTCCTCCGAACGCGACGTGCCTCGAAGCCGCATGGCACAAGGGAGGTCTTGAAACGGCATCAGGAAAAGGGGCACATTGTAACCATTCCCCGCCTCACTTCGTTCGTGTTTTGTCAGGCTCCGCCAGTAGCAACGCTCCCGCCATGAAGGCACCTCTTCTTTGCGCCGGCGTGCGTCGATGGACGTGCCTCGGAAGTATCGTCCTGCTTGCGATTTGCCTCACCGGCTCAGCGGGGTGTGCCTCATTTGCAGGCAAAACGCAGGACGTGTCGTTCGTCGGCGGCGACGGGATCGAGCTTCGGGGCACGCTCGTGTTCCCGGAGGACGTCACGACCCCGGTTCCGGCGGTCGTCCTGTTGCACGGCGCCGAAAGAGCCACCCGGAAACGGTTCATCTATCGCATGACGGGGAACGTGTTTCTAAAACGCGGCATGGCGGTGCTGGTCTACGACAAACGCGGGGCGGGCGAGTCCGGCGGCAACTACGAGGAGACGACGTATGCCCAGTTGGTGGCGGACGCCGTTGCAGCCGTAAAGCTGCTGCGACAACGGGACGACATCGACCCCACCAGGATCGGCCTCTTTGGTGCCAGCGAATCCGGTTGGTTGACGCCGGAGATCGCCGAACGTAGCGGTGACATCGCCTTTGTGATCAACAAAGTGGGCGCGCCCCTTTCAGTGCGCGAGACCATAGCGTGGGAAGTCTACAACGATCTGCTGGCCGACGACGTCAGTGAGGACAGCGCTCGCGAGCAAACCGAGATATTTCGGCGGATATGGGCGTACCGCCTTGCGCCGACGCCTGAGGAACGCATAGCGTTAGAAGAAACGCTGGCGCTATGGGCCGGCCGCGAAGCGTCCCGGTTGCCGGTCGAGCTCAAAGAGGTCAGCGAATCCTACCTTGCAGATATCAGCTACGACCCGACGCCGTTCCTGGAGCGTCTCACCATTCCCATGCTCTATCTCTACGGCACGGAGGACGTCAACATACCAACGGAGGCGTGCGTGGCTCGCCTGAGGGAACTGGCCGCCGATGGAAAGCCGGTGTCTTTTCATGTTTTCGAAGGCGCGGGGCACGAGTTGGGTGGGGTTAGTCTGCTTTCGCTGGGGTATCGATTTGTCGACGGCTATGCGAACCTGGTGGGCGCGTTTGCCGAGCAACACGTGGGCAGCCCGGCTTCAGCGCGTCCAGTTCGTTGATGAACCCGGGTCTGCGATGGGACGTGCCGCGTGTTCCGCTGCTACCCGGTAGAGCCGGAGTCCGGCGCGGCGTGATAGCCGGAGAGACCCAGCCAGAAGATGTCGGTGACGTGCTTTGCCAGGTCTTCGGCCGCCGTCGCGTTTACCTCGCCGACCTGCCTGTCGATCAGGAGCATAGCCAGGCCATGCATGACGGCCCAGGACGCCAGGGCCAGGTGTCCTGCCCGGTCGCTCGATCCCTCGCCGGGCAGACCGCACCGCGCGAGTTGTTCCTCTACGGCCTGGTAGGCGGCGGCGGCCTCGGCTTGCAGGGAGGGGTAGGCCGACTTGTCGGCGAGTTGAGGGCCGAACATCACCCGGAACAGATCGGGGTGTTCGACGGCGAAAAGGACGTACGCGACGGCGGCTTCTTGCAGGGCCAGGGCCGGACGCGCTGCCGCAGCGCTTCTGGCTTCCACGGCCTGCCGGAGCGCGCGGAACCCCTGCTCGGCGACGGCGGCCAGCAGCGCGTCCTTGTTTTTGAAGTGATGATACGGGGCTGCATGGCTCACCTTGGCTGCACGCGCCACCTCCCGCAGCGTGAGCCTGGCGGCGCCCCTGGTCCGGATCGTCTCGTGGGCTGCTGCTAACAGCGCCCGCCGCAGATCGCCGTGGTGGTAGCTCGTCTCCTGGTCCATGCGATAAAAGTGCGGCAGCCATCTTTACAATGTCAAGACCCTGTTCTATCTTACCAATGTCAAGATACGAGCCTGTTCACCTGACTAAGCCTGAGGCGGCATCGGCGATGCGTATCCGAGGAAAGACGGCCATCGTGACGGGGGCCTCCAGCGGCCTGGGCCGCGCGGTGGCGCTGCTGCTGGCGCGGCGCGGTGCCGCCGTCGCGTTGGTGGCCCGGCGGCGGCCCCTCCTGGAGGAACTCGCCGCAGCCATCGAGGCGGGCGGCGGGCGGGCGTTGGTCGTGCCGGCGGACGTGGCCGTGCGCGAGGAGGTGCGGGCTGCCTTCGAGGCCGTCGTCCGTGCCTTCGGTACGCCGGACATCCTGATCAACGCGGCGGGCGTGGGGATCTGGAAGCCCTTCGCGGACGTCACCGAGGCCGAGCACCGGGCCATGATGGACGTCAACTACTGGGGCGCCTTCCACTGGATCCGCTGCGTCCTGCCGGAGATGAAAAAAAGCGGTCGCGGTCACATCGTCAACGTCTCCTCGGGAACCGGCAAGATCGGCCTCGCC
>JBFGTT010000005.1:0-20816 GCA_041565995.1 Rhodothermales bacterium | reverse complement strand
CGGCCGTGCTGGCCTCGTGGCTGGGGGCGGACTGGGACGGGATCACCCGGGCCCTCGACGGCTTCCGGGGCATCGACCGACGCATGCAGCGGCTGGGGGTGCGGGCGGAAAACATCCTTTGTCTGAACGGCGAGCCGACCGGGCGCTTTGCCCATCCCGCCGAGCCGCTGCCCGAACATCTCACGGAAACCATCGCCTTCGTCGCAGAGAGCGGGGCAGACCTGGGCCTCGTCGTCGATCCCGACGCCGACCGCCTGGCGCTCATCGAAGACGGCGGGCGGTACCTCAGCGAAGAGCTGACGCAGGTCGTCGCGGCGGACTTCATGTGGCGCCGCCGGCCCGGCCCGTTCGTCACCAACCTGTCGTCGTCGCGGGCTATCGAGGACGTGGCGGCGCGCTACGGCCAGCCGGTCTATCGCGCGGCCGTCGGCGAGATCCACGTCGTCAAGAAGATGCAGGCCGTCGGCGCGGTGCTCGGCGGCGAGGGCAATGGCGGCGTCATCCTGCCGGCGTTGCACTACGGGCGCGACGCACTCGTTGGCGCCGCGATGATTCTGCAACACCTGGCCGCACAGGGCGCGGCACTCTCCGAGATCCGCGAGACGTTACCCGCCTATGCGATCTCCAAGAACAAGGTGCCCCTCGGCGATCTCGACCCCGACGCCCTGCTGGCCCGCCTCGCCGAACGCCACCGCGACACGCAGATCTCGACCCTCGACGGCGTCAAAATCGACCTGGACGAGGGCTGGGTGCACCTCCGCAAATCCAACACCGAAGCTATCCTTCGCATCTACGCCGAAGCCCGGACGGCGGAAGCCGCCGAGGCGCTGGCGCGTCGCTTCATGGCCGAGTTGCAACGGATCGGCGCGGCAACCTGATGCATGGCCGTCGCGCCAGGACGCCGTAGCGCCTGGATTTTGGGCGCAGGCGCATAGTACACGACCTTCTTTCAATAAGCACACACCCATACGCGCTACCCGGCCTGGCCCCCTCTTGTCGTGCACTACCAGGGCGCAGGCGCGAAAAACCCATGCCGGCGCTAAAGATCGCGGCCAATCGGGCGATAAAATGCAGGGAGATGATTCTTTTCTGCGCGACAAGAGGACGGACACCGTCATGAGCGTTATGAGCGATCCTGTTCGCGACTATCTGGAACGTCAGGGCTACGCCGTCTACATCGTTGAGGGCGGCGTCGAGTATTTGTTGACCTCGTGGGAGGACATGGTGCTGTCCGTCCAGAAAGGCGAAGCCCTCGACTACAATCAATACCTCAAGGGCATGGATCGGCGGCGGATGCTGGAGGAGACGCTGGCGCTGATCCCGCTCTACCAGCAGGCGTGGTATCACCGGCGCGTCTACGAGGCCGACGAGCAGATCCGGCAGTACCTCGTGACCACCGAGGCGCCCATCTGCGGCCCGGCCCTCGCCGCCGAACGCGGCTACACGCCCGAACGCGACTGGTGGTACTTCCATCGCCCCCGCCACATGGATGCGTCGTGGCCGGCGGGGATGGCGTAGCGCGCACCGCTCGAAAAGGAAGGCCAGAGATCCCCGCATGGCGGGTGATGCTTCCGTAAAGGCGAAGGCTCCGTCGGGGTCTTCGCCTTTTCCTTTGGCGCGCCCCCGGTTATTCCGCCTACGTCGTATCTTGGGCCGAACGAGACGCATGACGACGCCGACCCGCCGCAGCGATACGCGATTGCATAAGATGACGGAAACGATAGCGCAGACCAACGACCCTTCGTACGACCTCTTCCACGCCCGCCGGCAGCCGCTCGACGCGATCTTCGAGCCGAAGCACGTGGCCGTCGTCGGGGCCAGCGAGCGTGAGGGCAGCGTGGGGCGGACCATCCTGCGCAACCTGGTCGGCAACCCCTTCGGCGGAACGGTCTTTCCGGTCAACCCGAAGCGGTCGAGCGTGCTGGGCATCCGGGCCTACGCGTCGGTGGGCGAGGTGCCCGAGCCGGTGGACCTGGCCGTCGTGGTGACGCCTGCGCCCACGGTGCCGGGCATCATCCGCCAATGCGTCGAGGCCGGCGTCCGGGGGGCGATCATCATCTCGGCGGGTTTCAAAGAGATCGGCGAGGCGGGCGTGCGGCTTGAGCAGGAGATCCTGGCGGCGGCGCGCAAAGGCCGCCTGCGCATCATCGGGCCCAACTGCCTGGGCGTGATGCGCCCGCCGTCGGGCCTCAACGCCACCTTCGCCGGCGGTATGGCGCGGCCCGGCAACGTGGCCTTCGTCAGCCAGAGCGGCGCCCTGCTGACGGCCATCCTCGACTGGAGCCTGCGCGAAAACGTGGGCTTCAGCGCCTTCATCTCCATCGGCTCGATGCTCGACGTAGGGTGGGGCGACTTGATCTCGTACCTGGGCGACGACCCGCGCACGCAGAGCATCCTGCTCTACATGGAGTCCATCGGGGATGCGCGGGCATTCCTCTCGGCGGCGCGCGAGGTGGCCCTGCGCAAGCCCATCATCGTCATCAAGGCCGGACGCACCGAGCAGGCGGCCCGGGCGGCGGCCTCGCACACCGGCACGCTCGCCGGCAGCGACGACGTGCTGACGGCCGCCTTCCGCCGCACCGGCGTGCTGCGCGTCGAAGCCATCTCCGACCTGTTCTACATGGCCGAGACGCTCGCCAAACAACCCCGCCCGCAGGGTCCCCACCTGACCATCCTGACCAACGCGGGCGGCCCCGGCGTGCTCGCCACCGACGCCCTCATCCGGGGCGGAGGCCGCCTGACGCAGCTCTCCGACGAGGCCCTGCAGGCCTTCGACGCCTTCCTGCCGCCGGCCTGGAGCCACGGCAACCCCGTCGATATCCTGGGCGACGCCGACCCCGAACGCTACGCCCGCGCGCTCGAGATCGCCGGGCAGGACGAACACAGCGACGGCCTGCTCGTGGTGCTGACGCCGCAAGACATGACCGACCCGACGGCCACGGCAGAGCGCCTGGCGCCCTACGTGCAACGCGCCCGCAAGCCGGTGCTGGCCAGCTGGATGGGCGGCCAGGCCGTCGAAGAGGGCGAGCGCATCCTCAACCGGAGCGGCATCCCGACCTTCCGCTACCCCGACACGGCGGCGCGCATCTTCAACTACATGTGGCGCTACAGTTACAACCTGCGGGGCCTCTACGAGACGCCGACGCTCTTCGACGAGCGCGACGAGCCGCCCGACCTGGACGCCGCCGGGCGCCTCGTGGCCGAGGCCCGCGCCGCCGGGCGTACGCTGCTGAGCGAGGCCGAGTCGAAGCACCTGCTGGCCGCCTACGGCATCCCGACCACCGAGACGCGCGTGGCCGCCACCGCCGAAGAGGCCGTCGCGCACGCCGAAGCCCTGGGCTTTCCCGTCGTCGTCAAGCTGCACTCCTACACCCTCACGCACAAGACCGACGTGGGCGGCGTGCGGCTCAACCTGGCCGACGCCGACGCCGTCCGCCGCGCCTTCGAGGCCGTCCGCCGGGGCGTCGCCGAGGCCGGGCACGCCGACGCCTTCGACGGGGTGAGCGTGCAGCCGATGGAGCGGCTCGACGGCTACGAGCTGATCGTCGGCAGCAGCCCCGACGCACAGTTCGGCCCGGTGCTGCTCTTCGGATCCGGCGGCTCGCTCGTCGAAGTCTACCGCGACCGGGCGCTGGCGCTGCCGCCGCTGACGACCACGCTGGCCCGGCGCATGATGGAGCAGACGCGCGTCTACGAGGCGTTGCACGGCGTGCGGGGCCGCGCGCCGGTAGACCTCGACGCGCTCGAAAAGCTGCTGGTCCGCTTCAGCCAGCTCGTCGTCGAGCAGCGTTTCATCCGAGAGATCGAAATCAACCCGCTGCTGGCTTCGTCCGGGCGCCTGCTGGCCCTCGACGCCCGCGTGGTGCTCTACGGCCCGGAGGTCGCGCGAGAGGACCTGCCGCGCCTCGCCATCCGCCCCTACCCGCGCCGCTACGTCCGCCGGCACACCCTGCGCGACGGCACGCCGGTGACGATACGCCCCATCCGCCCCGAAGACGAGCCGCTGGTGGTGGATTTCCACAAGGCCCTCTCCGAGCGGAGCGTCTACCTGCGCTACGCCAGCCTGATGCAACTCAGCCACCGCGTAGCCCACGAGCGCCTGGCCCGCCTCTGCTTCATCGACTACGACCGCGAGATGGCCCTCGTGGCCGAACGCGCCGGCCCCGATGCCCCCGACATCCTCGGCATCGGCCGCCTGACGAAGCTCCACGGCACCGACGAGGCCGAGTTCGCCATGCTCATCCGCGACGAAATCCAGGGGCAGGGCCTGGGCACCGAGCTGCTGCGCCGCCTGCTCGAGGTAGCCCGCGACGAACGCCTGGCGCGCGTCGTGGCCGACATCCTGG
The DNA here is from genome assembly GCA_041565995.1 of Rhodothermales bacterium. GTDB lineage: Bacteria > Bacteroidota > Rhodothermia > Rhodothermales > JBFGTT01 > JBFGTT01. Next base: position 16,470 of record JBFGTT010000005.1, on the reverse strand, counting down.
CGCAGAACCGGGCCATGCAGCGCGTCGTTCGCAAACTCGGCTTCGAGATCTTCCACAGCGACGACCTGGGCGACCCGATGGTCAAGGCCGTCAAAACGCTCGATCCGGCCCCGGAGCGCGCCTGAGGGGTTCTTATTGCAAGACCGTCACGGGTTGAGCCTGATCTTTGCCTGCCTTGCCGGGTAGGGAAACCTCGGTGGGATGCCGGCAGCGTGCCCGCAGGCAGGCTACGCACAGACGGTGCGGCGTGGCCTTCATGCGGCCCACGCACAACGTCGAATGGAGAGATAGCGACGGTGCTTCGGGGAGTGGAGGAACCATGAGCAGCCATAACACGCAACAGGCCGCGCCGGACGAGGCCGCGACGGCAGCTCCGCCGCAAACGGAGATCGAACGGCTCCGCGCCCGGCTGGCCCAACAAGAGGCGGCGCTACGGCGGGCCGAAGCCCAGCGCGACGAATACCGCGAGCGCTTCGACCGCCTCCTCGAACTCGTCCCCGACGCCGTCATCATCACCGACGCCGACGACCGCATCCGCTACGTCAACCCGGAGGGCGTGCGCCTGGCCGGCGCCGCCGACGCCGCAGAGCTGCTGGGCCGCTCCGTCTTCGACTTCGTCTACCCCGACGACGTGCCGCCGGCCCGCGTGGCCGGGGAGCGCCTCTTGCAGGCGCGCAGGCCGGAGAGCGGCAGGCTGCGCATCGTGCAACTGGGCGGACGCGCGGTGGAGGTCAAGGCGGCGGCGGCGGCCATCCGCTTCGAAGGCGAGACCGCCGTGCTGAGCACCGCGCACGACCTGACGGGGCGCCAGCACATGCGACGCACCCTCTCGGAGACGCAAGACCTCTTCTACCAGATCTTCCAGATCGTCCCCGCCGCGCTGCTCATCAGCCGCATCCGCGACGGCGCGCTGCTCGACGTCAACGAGGCGTTCCTGCTGCTCTCCGGCTACGAGCGCGAAGCCGTCATCGGGACGCCCTTCGCCGACCTGGAGGTGCTGCCGGCGCCGGACCTCGACGCGCTCGTCGAGCAGGTGCGGCAGGAGGGGGCCGTCCACGAAATCGAAGTCGAACTGCGCCGCAAGTCGGGCGAGGTGCGGACGGCGCTGGCCTCGGTGGGGCGGATCCTCGTGCGCGGGGAACCCTGCCTGCTGGCCGTCTTCCTCGACGTGACCGAGCGCCGGCAGGCCGCCGCCGCCGAGCAGGAGAGCCGCGACCTGTTCCGCAAGATCTTCCAGGCCAGCCCCGCCGCCATCACCATTTCGAGCATGCGCGACGGGACCATCATCGAGGCCAACGACGCCGCCCTGCGCATGTCCGGCTTCACGCGCGAGGAGATGGTGGGCAAGCAACTGGCGCGCGCCTGGGTGCATCCGGAGCAGCGCGCCGCGCTCATCCGCCGCCTCAAAGCCGGCGAGACGGTGGAAAACATGGAGGTGGAGGTCTACGGCCGCGACGGCGCCGTGAAGGTCTTCAACGGATCCTTCCAGCCGCTGCTGGTGCAGGACGAACCGTGCCTGCTCTCGGTCGTCCTCGACACGACCGAGCAGAAGCGCGTGGCCGAGGCCCTGCGCGACCGCGACGCCACCCTCCGCAGCTTCTACGACACCGTCTCGCTGATGATGGGCGTCGTTGAGATCCACGACGACGACATCCTGCACATCTCCGACAGCGTAGCCTCTGCCGCCTTCTTCGGCACCACGCCCGAAGCCATGCGCCGCCGCTTCGCCAGCGTGCTCGGCGCCGCGCCGCAATACATCCGCATCTGGATCGACGCCTACCGCGAGAGCAAACGCATCGGCCAGCCGGTCCGCCTCGAATACGTCCACGCGACGAAAGACGGCGACCGGTGGCTCTCGGCGACGGTGGCCTACGTGCAGACGCTGCCCACGGGCGAGGAACGCTACTCGTACGTCATCGCCGACATCACCGAGCGCAAGGCGGCCGAGCAGGCGCTCATCGAAGCCAAAGAGCGCGCCGAGGCCACCGCCCGGCTCCGCGCGGCCATCCTCAACAACATCACGCACGAGGTACGCACGCCGCTGACGGTCATCGTGGGCTTTACCTCGATGCTGCGCAAAGGCGTACGCAAGGAATACCAGCGCTTCGTGGACCGGATCGAACGCAGCGGCAACCGCCTGATGCTGATGCTCGACACCATCCTGGACCTGGCCCAACTCGAAGCCGGCACCTTCGACCTCAAACCCCGCCCCGTGGACGTGGTCGAGCTGGTCAACCAGGCCGTCGAGACGCTGCGCCCGCAGGCCGAAGAGAAGGGGCTGTACCTGGAGGTCGAAGCCGCCGCGCCGCTCGAAGCCCGCCTGGATCAGCGCGTCCTCCTCCGCGTCTTGCACAACCTGCTCGATAACGCCATCAAGTTCACCGACGAGGGCGGCGTCCACGTCTCCGCCGAGGCCGACGCCGGGCGCCTCTACCTCAAAATCCGGGATACGGGCGTAGGCATCGACGAGATCTACCTCGCGCACGTCTTCGACGAGTTCTCGCAGGAGAGCACGGGGCTGGAACGCACCCACCAGGGAAGCGGCCTCGGCCTTGCGGTTTCGCGCCGGCTGATCGAACTTGCCGGGGGCGCCATCTCCGTGGAGAGCCACAAGGGGGAAGGCAGCCTCTTCACCGTCGAGGCGCCCCGCTTCGTCGGCGCGCTGCCCGCTGCATAAGCCCGCCTCAAGACCATGCCTCTGCTTCACGAGCTGGCCCTGCTCTACCTGGCGATGGCCCAGAGCGCCGACGGCAGCCTCAGCAACGCCGAACGCGAGGCCGTCACCGACAACCTCGCGCGCCACTTCGACGGCCTCGAACGCGCCGAGGTGCAGAACGTCGTGCTCGAAGCGCTCGCGGCCAACCACGACGGCGAGGCCCTGCGGGCGGCGGCCCGGCAGGCCGTGCGCACCCTCGGCCCTCAACTCTCGGAGGCTCAGAAGGCGGCCGTGCTGCAAGACCTGGTCCGCATCGCCCGCGCCGACGGCGTCTTCCTCGACAGCGAGCGGGCGCTCCTCGCGACCGTCGCCGAGCGCTGGAGCGTGGCGCTGCCGCGCGAGGCCGTCGAGCCGTCGCGCCCGCTCGAAGAGCCTGAGGCGGGGGGCGCCCTGCCGCACCTGGCCTTCCTCTACCTCGTGCTCGCCCACGCCCCCGACCACGAACTCAGCGCCGAGGAACGGCTCCTGATCCTCAAAAAACTCCGCCAGTGGCGGCCCGCGCTCGACGAGGGGCAGGTTCGCGCCGTGCTGGATCAGGCCATGGAGCGCTACGCCCACGGACCGGACCCCGGACGCCTGGCCGAGTCCGTCGAGGCACTCAAGATGGCGCTGCCGGAAGCCCAACGCCGCGCCGCCCTGCGCGACCTCGTCCAGATCGCCAACGCCGACGGCGTCTTCCTCGACAGCGAAGAAGACCTCCTGAACGACCTCGTGGCCGCCTGGAGCCTCGACGCCTACGCCGACCCCGACGAAGAAGCCTGACACGTTGAACGAGGGAACGAGACGACGAATCGACGACGTAGGGGCGACCGGCTGGTCGCCCCCCTCATGGCTGGAACGGACGGTTTGGACTGCGTAAACGTGCAGGGTGGTGCACCCCATCGCCCCAGAATCGATATCACCATTCGTCGGCAAAAAAAAAGCGAGGCCGCCGGGGAGGGCAGCCTCGCTTTTTCGATGTGCGCGTCGCGGGGGTGGCTTAGAAATCCATGCCGCCGCCCATGCCGCCCATGCCGGGGCCGCCGGGGGCGCCGGTGTTCTCCTCCGGCTTGTCGGCCACCACCGCCTCGGTGGTCAGCAGCAGGCCGGCTACCGAGGCGGCGTTCTCAAGCGCCGTGCGGACGACCTTCGTCGGGTCGATCACGCCGTCCTTGAACAGGTCGCCGTACTCCTCCGTGCGGGCGTTGAAGCCGAAGGCGCCGGTGCCTTCTTTGACCTTCTGCGCGGCGATGGAGCCTTCCACGCCGGCGTTCTCGGCGATCTGGCGCAGCGGCTCTTCGAGGGCGCGGCGCACGATGTTGACGCCGATCTGCTGGTCCTCGTTCTCGACCTCCACGTTTTCGAGGGCGCTCAGGGCGCGCAGGTAGGTGACGCCGCCGCCGGCCACGATGCCTTCCTCGACCGCCGCCCGCGTGGCGTGCAGCGCGTCCTCGACGCGTGCCTTCTTCTCCTTCATCTCCGGCTCGGTGGCCGCGCCGATCTTCAGCACCGCCACGCCGCCCGAGAGCTTCGCCAGACGCTCCTGGAGCTTCTCCTTGTCGTAGTCGCTCGTGGTCGTCTCGATCTGCTGCTTGATCTGGTTGGCGCGCGCCTTGATCTGGTCGCTGTCGCCGGCGCCGTCTACCACCGTGGTGGTGTCCTTGTCGATGACGATGCGCTTGGCGCGGCCCAGGTAGTCGAGCGTCGCGTTCTCGAGGCGGTAGCCCTTCTCTTCCGAGATGACCGTGCCGCCGGTGAGGATGGCGATGTCTTCGAGCATGGCCTTGCGGCGGTCGCCGAAGCCGGGCGCCTTGACGGCGGCCACCTTGAGCGTGCCCCGAAGCTTGTTGACCACCAGCGTCGCCAGCGCCTCGCCCTCGACGTCTTCGGAGATCACCAGCATCGGAGCACCCATCTGCGCCACCTTCTCCAGGATGGGCAGCAGGTCCTTCATCGCCGAGATCTTCTTGTCGTAGATCAACAGGTAGGCGTCTTCGAGGACGGTCTCCATGTTGTCCGGGTTGGTGACGAAGTAGGGCGAGAGGTAGCCCCGGTCGAACTGCATGCCCTCGACCACGTCGAGGGTGGTCTCGGTGCCGCGCGCTTCCTCGACCGTGATGACGCCGTCCTTGCCCACCTTCTCGAAAGCGTCGGCGATCAGGTCGCCGATGGCCGAGTCGTTGTTGGCCGAGATCGTGGCGACCTGGGCGATCTCGGTCTTGCCTTCGATCTCACGGCTCTGCTCGCGCAGGTTGGGCACGAGGGACTGCACGGCGGCGTCGATGCCGCGCTTGAGGTCCATCGGGTTGGCGCCGGCGGTGACGTTTTTCATGCCGGCGTGGATGATGGCCTGGGCCAGCACCGTCGCCGTCGTCGTCCCGTCGCCGGCCACGTCGCTGGTCTTCGAGGCAACCTCTTTGACCATCTGCGCGCCGACGTTTTCGATCTTGTCTTCGAGTTCGATCTCTTTGGCGACGGTAACGCCGTCTTTGGTGACCGTCGGCGAACCGAACTTCTTCTCGATGATCACGTTGCGGCCTTTCGGGCCGAGCGTCACTTTGACGGCGTCGGCCAGTTTATCGACGCCTCGCTTGAGCGCGTTGCGCGCGTCGGCGTCGAAAATGATCTGTTTAGCCATAGTTGCTTTCTCCAGAATGCTGGGTTGGGTGGGTGTGCGAAGGGAGGCCCGAATCGGGCTTCCCGGATCATGCCGCCACAGGCAGCTAGTCTTCGACGATGCCGAGGATGTCGCTCTCGCGCATGATCAGCAGCTCCTCGCCGTCGAGGGTGATCTCGGTGCCGGAGTATTTGCCGTAGAGCACCGTGTCGCCCGCCTTGACGGACATGTCGATCTTGGTGCCGTTCTCGACGCGGCCCGGCCCGACCGAGACGATGCGGCCCCGCTGGGGCTTCTCCTTGGCGGTGTCGGGGATGAAAAGGCCGCTCGACGTCATCTCTTCGGCTGGCTCGGCTTTGACGACCACGCGGTCGCCAAGCGGTTTGATACTTGCCATGTTGGTGATCCTCCTGGTTGGTTTAAGGGTGTAGAAGGGTGGGTTGCCATCAAAAGGGAGCACCGCGCCGGGGCAGGTTGTTGGCACTCTCCCCCGGCGAGTGCTAACGCGTGAACCTGAAGAAGGCCCGCGTGTTCCATAGCGTCCGAGAAGCGAGGTGCCGTGGCGCGTGAGGCGGCGACCCAAAAAGTGTGCCGCCCGGCGCCCGCCCCGCCGCCGCCGTTTGGCCTATCTCCCGAATTTCTCCTACCTTTACGTGCAGAAAAAACGGGCCGCCTCCGTAAGCACGGGCGCAGGCGCAATGACATCCCGGCAGAGCCGCGTATGAAAGTTAGACAGGCCATAGACGAGTTGACAGCGCCGGCGGCCCGCCCGGCGCGCTTCTGGTGGGGCTGGGCGCTGGCGCTCGGCCTGAGCGCGCTCGTGGTGCTGCTGGCCTCGCTGCCGCCCTTCGTCGGGCCCAAGCTGCGCCTGGCGCTCATGCAGGGCTTCTCGACGGTCTGCCACCAGATCCCGGAGCGTTCGCCGACGGTGGGCGGCGTGGCGCTGGCCGTCTGCCACCGGTGCTACGGCATCTACTGGGGGCTGCCGCTGGCGGTGCTGGGTTTCCTGGCGCTCGCGCGCTGGGAGGCGCCGCTGGGCCGCCACGCGCCCAAGATCCTGGCGCTCTCGCTGGTGCCGGCGAGCCTCGACTGGGGGCTGGGCGTCCTGGGCCTCTGGCACAACACGCCGCTGAGCCGCGTCTTCACCGGGGTGCTCTTCGGGCTGGTGGCCGGCTACTACCTGGCGCGCGCCCTCACGCAGGTTTTCACGCCGAGGCCGCCGGCTGCTGCGCCTGCCGCCGAGGCCGCCGGCGGCTGATCCCCGCGCAACCCGGCAGGCACGCAGCCGTAGCGCCGGGCGCGGTTCGCCTTCCGAGTGCTTTCCTTTTAGGAGTGGCGGTTCTATCTTCCACGGTGTTCAGGCGATAGGATCCGCCTGAGGCGCTGCGGCGTGCCGTGCCGATTTCTCGCTCGTTCCCCCGTTCGCTCATCGACCCCTGCTTTCCATGTCCGACAAAACGCTTTCGATTCTGATCGGCGGCCTCGCCTTCGGGCTGGTGGCCGTGCTGCTTGCGCTTCCCCAGGTGCAGATTCTCGGCTGTTTGATCTGCCTGACGTATGCCGGCGCCGGCATGCTGGCCGTCTGGCACTACACGAACACCCAGGCCCTGACCATCACCGGCGGCGAAGGCGCCGGCATGGGCGCGCTCTCCGGGCTGGTGGCGGGCGCCGTGGCCTCGCTGCTGGGCTGGATCTTGCGCGCCATCGGGGTGATGCCCTCGACCGACGACATCATCCGGCAGATGGAAGATAGCGGCCAGTTCGATCAGTTGGATGCCGACACGGTGGATATGATCTACGGGTGGATTGAGTTTTCCACCGGCATCGGCGGGGTGCTCATCGCGCTCATCATTGCACTGATTCTGGGCGTCATCGGGGGCGCCATCGGCGCGGCGGTCTTCAAGAAAGGCAGCCCCGGCGCCGCGTCCGACGTGGTCTGATCGTAGGCCGGTCAGCGCCGCCGGTGGGCGCGGGGCGGGCCGAGGACCTCGCCCAGCACGAACGCCTCGCGGGCGGCCTGCGGATCGCGCAACCGCCGCGTCAGGTCGGCGGGGAGGGCGCTTTCGGGGGGGGCCGTCGGCTTGGCCTTCAGGACCTTGCCGGGAGCAGGCGTGCGGCGCGCAGGAGCGGTTCGCGCAGGCGGCGCAGGCTCGCGTTTGTGGAGGGAGGCAGCGGGTCCGAAGGCCGTAGGCTTCGCCTCGAACTCTGCGTCGGCGAAGCGGGTGGAGACGGGTTTGAACTCGGGCGGCGGCGCAGCCGGGCGCGGCGCGGGCGCTTCGACGGGGCGGGGCGGAGGCTTCGGGGGGGCTTCGGGCACCTCCATGCCGAGGGCCAGGCGGATCTCGCGTAGCGCGTCGTCCAGCGTCGGCTCGGCGGCGGTAGGGCCGGCGCTGTCGATGGCGTCGGGCGCAGGCGGCAGCGGCGTGCCGGGCCGGCGGGTCTTTTTTTTCTTGTTGCCCGCCAGGACCTGGTACAGGATGTAGATCGCGGCAATCGCCAGGTAAAACAGGGTTTCGAAATCCATGCCGGTCGGTGCTTGGTAGGTTCAGCCCGCCGAGGCACACAGGTTCGACGAGGCGCGCGCGACAAAATACGAAAAGCGAAGCACAAAGAACCTACCGCACCACCACCATCCGGTGGCTCTGGACGCCGATGGGCGTGGCCAGGCGGGCGAAGTAGACGCCGGGCGGCCAGCCGGCGGCCTCCACAGGTACCTCGTGCCGCCCTGCCGCCAGCCTGCCGCTGAAGACCCGCAGCAGGCGGCGGCCCAGCGCGTCGTACACGTCGAGCGTCACCGTCTGCGTCTCCGGCAGGTCCAGCACCAGCCGCGTGCGGTCGCGCAGCGGGTTCGGATAGTTGGACAGCACGGCGAAGCGCTCCGGCGCCGGCACGAAGACCTCCACCTCCGCCGCCAGGTAAGTCGCCTCCCGGCTCTCGAAAAAGACGCGGTAGAGGTAGCGCCCGGCGGCCAGGCGCCGTTCCTCGAACGTGTAATCGCGCACCTGCTCGGAGGCGCCGCCGGCCTCGACGACGCCGGCCTCCATCGGCACCCCGGCCTCCCGCGCGCCGTCCGGGCGCACCGACAGCGGTGCACGCCTGACGACGAAGACGCCCGGGCTGCGCTCGAACTGCGTCTTCCAGGCCAGCAGCACCCGCTCGACGCTCTGCTCGCGGGCCTCCAGGTGGCTCACGGCCACGGGCCGCGTCGTGCTCTGCGCCCCGGAGACCAGCAGCGCAAACGCCTGCGGGGCGCCCGAGGCCAGGTCCTGCTTGTGCGAGACGACGAGCGTGTAGCTGCCCGCCTCCGCGCGCGGCAGGTAGATCTGCTCGACGGGATCGACGCGGTTGTCGCCGGGGAGGGCGGCGGCCGACGGCAGGGCAGGGTCGAGCGTGAAGGGCCGGTAGGTCTCGCCCGTGGCGTCGTTGAAGAGGCGCACGTCGAGGTCGTTGCGCAGGTGCGGCTTCGGGTTGTCGAGCGAGGCGGGGCCGACGGGCAGGCGCGCGCTGGGCGGATCGGTCCAGCTCAGCGTCACGCGTAACGGCCCGGCCTCGGCGACGCTCAGGTGCCGGGTGAAGGCGGCGCCGTCGGCGAGGTCGGCTTCGAGGAGGGCCAGCGGTTCTTGCAGCGCGTCGGTGATCTGGCGGGCGGCGGCTTCGGCGTCGAGCAGCCCCCAGCCGTGCCGGTAATCCGGCCCGTCGGCGCCGAGGTCGCGGGCGGTGTGCAGGGCCAGCCCTTTGAGCGAGGCGGCGCGCAGGGGGCGGCCCGTCAGGTTGCGGTGGTGCTGCTGGAGCAGCGTCAGCGAGCCGGCCACGTTGGGCGTCGCCATCGAGGTGCCGCTGGAGAAGCCGTAGGCGGTGGGGCCGGCGGCGAGGGTCGAGAAGACGCGCTCGCCGTAGCCCACCAGGTCCGGCTTGACGCGCCCGTCGTCGGTGGGGCCGAAGCTGCTGAAGCCGCTGACGGTGGGCCTCTCGAAGAGGTCGAACCGGATCGAGCCGACCGTCAACACGTTCTTGGCGACGGCAGCCCCGGCGATGGTGTCGAAGCCGTCGGCGCCGCCGTCGCGCTCGTGCGGGCGGCTGCGGGCGTCGAACGTCTGCCAGGCGCCCTGCCGGTTGAGGCCCCGGTAGCTCCCCTCCGCCGGGGCGTCGTCCCCCCGGTCGTTGCCGGCGGCGACGACGGGCAGCAGGAAGGGGTTGGTGAAGACCACGCGGTCGAATTGCGCCGCCTCCACGTCGTACCATCCGAAGACGTAATCTTCGGCCTCGCTCACCGAAGGATCGCCGAGCCAGTACCACTGGTCGCCGTTGTTTTCGAGGTTGCCGTAGTACCAGCCGGCGATGACGCCGTAGGAATGGTTGGAGACGAGCAGGCCGCGCTCGGCCTCGGCGGTCATCTCGGTGGCGTCGTTGTCCCAGTCGAAGGCGCGCAGGGTGGCTTCGTAGGCCATCCCCCGGGCTTCGGGGCGCACGCCGGCGGCGGCCAGCGTGCCGGCCACGTGCGTGGCGTGGCCGTCGGCCTCGACGCGGTCCCGGACGACGACGCGCCCGCCGAACTCCTGGTGGGTGCTCAGCGGCACGCCGCTGTCCCAGAGGCCGATCTCCAGGCCGCTGCCGGTCAGGTGGAGGCCGAGGAGCTGGCCGGGGTAGAGCGTCGCGGTGTGCGTGCGCTGGGCCGCCGTCTGGTTGAGCGCGGTGAGGTAGACGGGCCGCCCGGCTTCGAGGCCGACGAGTTGCACGCGCTCGCCGTTCGCCCGCCGGGCCGAGACCGGGAGGCGGCGCTGCGCGGCCCAGGCGGCGGCCTCGGCGCGTTGCTCGGCTTCCACCCGCCGCAGCGTCGCCAGCACCTCGTCGATCACGTCGGTGACGGCGGGCGGGTCGGCGGGGCGCTCCTGGGCGCGGGCGGCGCCGGCACTGTAGCCAAAAGTCAACAGCAGCGCCAGCAGGGCGACGAAGGTTCGGGACATCGGGCCTTTTTTCGGCTGGGAATCAAAACGCTCCGACGAAAAGCAAATTCGAGGCCACGTCGCCGGGGTCAATCGAAAAACGTCGGGCTGCGCCTGCGCTCGATCAACGCATCGATCAGGCGGCGGTTCGCGCGAGGGAAGGCGTAGTCTTTCAGGTCCGCCGCCGCCACCCACCGCAGCGGCTGGCCCTCGCGCGCCGTCGGCGTGCCGGAGCGGATGCGGCAGCGGAAGGCGTGCAGCGTGATCTTAAAATGCGTAAAGGCGTGCGAGACGCGCTGGAAAAACGCCTCGACCTCGACCTCAATGCCGAGTTCTTCGCGCACCTCGCGGCGGCAGGCGGCTTCGAGCGACTCGCCCGGCTGAAGCTTTCCGCCGGGAAACTCCCACAATCCGCCGAGCATCTTGTCCTCTGGGCGTCGCTGGATGAGCAGCCGCCCCGCCTCGTCGAAGATCAGCCCGACGGCGATGTCGTAGTGCGGCACCGGCGCCTTTTTCTTCCGGACCGGATAGGCTTCGGGCGTGCCGGCGTCGAAGGCCCGGCAGACGGCACGCAGCGGGCACCGGGGGCAGGTGGGCGCGACAGGCGTGCAGACCGTCGCGCCCAGCTCCATCATCGCCTCGTTGAACGTGCCGGGGCGGGCGGCGTCGAGCAGGGCGTCGGCCAGCGCTTGCAGGCGCCGGCGCGCGCGGCTGCCGCCGACCTCGTCTCGGAGGGTGAACACGCGGGCCAGCACCCGCGCCACGTTGCCGTCGAGCACGGCGTAGGGCCGCCCGAAGGCGATGGAGAGCACGGCGGCGGCGGTGTAGGGGCCGACGCCCGGCAGCCGGCGGATGGCGTCGTAGGTGTCGGGGAAGCGGCCTGCGAAGGCCTCGACGACCATGCGGGCGGCCCGGTGCAGGTTGCGCGCCCGCGAATAGTAGCCGAGGCCCTCCCACAGGCGCAGCACGTCGTCCAGGGCGGCCTCGGCCAGCGCCTCGACCGTCGGGAAGGCCGCCACGAAGCGCTCGTAGTAGGGCCGGGCCTGGTCCACGCGCGTCTGCTGGAGCATCACCTCGGAGATCCAGATGCGGTAGGGGTCGTCGGTGCGGCGCCACGGCATGTCGCGCCGGACGCGCTCGTACCAGGCGAGCAGATCCCCCCGAAATGCGCGCAGGTGATCTTCCGTGATGGGGTTTTCGACGGGGTCGGCGGCAGGCACTAGCGGCGGGCGTTGGGCGGGGGTTGACGAGGCGGGACGTCCTCCTAACGACCACGATCCACGCGGGTTCGCGCGCTGGAACGGGGGCCGAAAGCGCTCGTTTGCTGATGCGATGCGGATCTCCTTGCTGCCACATATGGGCCGGGCGCGTGCCGGAGTCGCGCGCGTCTTGCTGCTGGGATGCCTGCTCCTGCCGGCTTCCGGCGGCGCGGCGCGCGGGCAGTCGGATACGACGGCGGCGCCGACCTCGCCGCCCGCCGCCTGGCGCCTCGTCGCCGACGGCGGCGCCGTCGATTGGACGGCGGCAGGCGCGTGGCCCCTCGACAGCCTCGACGCCGCCGCCCGCGCGGCCCTGCACGCGCTCCAGCAGGAAGGCCATTACTTCGCCCGCCTCGACTCGGTCCGGATGGACAGCAGCCGGACGCCCCCGGCGGCCACGTTCTTCGCCACGCCCGGCCCCCGCGTCGACGTCGGACGTGTGCGCCTCGACGGCGCGGCGGCGCTCGACTCGACGGCGCTGCTGGCGCTGATGGATACGCGACCGGGCCGCCCGCTCGACCCGCAACGCCTCGAAGCCGACCTCGAAGCCCTCCTCGTCCGCTACGAACGCGCGGGCTTCCCGCTGGTGCAGGCCCACGTCGAGGACGTGGCGTTGCTGCCCGGCGACCCGCCCCGCCTCGACCTCCTGATCCGCCTCGACGAAGGCAGCGCCCTCAAGCTGCGGCGCGTAGAGGTGGTCGGCGCCACGCGCACGCAGCCCCGCTACGTAGCCCGCGTGGCCGACTTGCGCCTCGGACGAGCGCTCACCGGCTACGACCCCGACGCCATCCGGCAGCGCCTCGAAGCGACGGCGTTCTTCCAGAGCGTCGGCCTGCCCGAACTGCTCGTCGAGGGCGACACCGCCGCCGTCGTGCGCATCCCCCTGGAGGAGGAGTCGCCCGGCGCTTTCGACCTCGTGCTGGGCTACCTGCCGCCGGCGGGCGCGCAGGGCTCGGGCAGCCTGGTGGGCAACGGCCACCTCGACCTGCGCAACCTCTTCGGCGACGGACGCCGGCTCTCGCTACGCCTGAACCGCCTGCCGGGGCAGGTCAGCAGCGTCGACGTGCGCGCCGCCGACCCGTTCATCCTGGGCCTGCCGCTCGACGCCGAAGTACGCTTCGAGGGCTTCCAGCAGGACTCGACCTACGGCAAGCAGCGCTACGGGCTGGAAGTGGGCTACCGGCTCGCCGGTGGGCTGCACGTCTTCGGCACGCTCAACCGCGAGCAGACGCGGCCCGGCGCCGGCGGCGAACGGCTCGTGGGCGGACGCCAGCGGGTGGCCCGCGCCGGCGCGCTCTTCGCCGGGCTGGGCCTGCGCTACCAGCGCCTCGACCGCCGCGTCAACCCGCGCCGGGGCTTCTTCCTGGAGACCAACTTCGAGCGGGGGCGCAAAGAGCGGACGGCCCGCCGGGTCACCGCCGCGCAGGACACCACCCGCGAGCGCGTCGTGCTGCGCCAGGAACGCCTGCGCGCCGAAGGCAGGCTCTACCTGCCCACTTTCACCCGGCAGGTGGCCGTCCTCGGCGGCGAGACGGCCCTGCTCTTCAGCAACGAGTACGACGCGAGCGACCTGTTTCGCCTGGGCGGAGCCACGTCGCTGCGGGGCTACAACGAGGAGCAGTTCCGGGGGCGCTTCGTCGCGCGGCTCTTCACCGAGTATCGCTTTCAGATCGACCGCACCTCCTACGCCTTCCTGTTTTTCGACCTGGGCTATCAGGAGCAGCCCGAAATCGTCGATCTGGCCTCCGAGCGGATCTCGCCGGCCCTGCGCGGGGTGCATCCCGGATTCGGCCTGGGCTTCCAGGTAGGCACCGACCTCGGCCTGATCAACCTCAGCCTGGCCGCCAACCCGGACGATCCGACCGGCGTACGCGCCCACCTCGGCCTCTCGCTCGGATTGTGAGGGTGTTCGGGCGTTGGGGATAGGACGTGCACGTGCTTTTTTTATAGAAATCAACCAGGGCAACCACCCGAACACGCATACCTTCCCGATGACCACTCGCTTCTACGCCCCGCCGGCCGCCATCCGGCAGGCCGCCTACCTCGAACTGCCGGAGGACGAGGCCGCGCACGCCGCCCGCGTCCTGCGCAAGCGCGTGGGCGACGAGATCGTGGCGGTCGACGGCGAGGGCGGCTGGTACCGCGTGCGCCTCGACCGCGTGGAGCGCCGCGCGGCCGCCGGCGTCATCCTCGAAACCCGCCGCGACGTGGGCGAGCCGCCCTACGACCTGCGCATCGGCCTGGCGCTGCTCAAAAACCGCAGCCGCTTCGAGACGTTTCTGGAGAAAGCCGTCGAACTCGGCGTAGGCGCGGTGCTGCCGCTGCTGACCGAGCGCACCGAGGCGGCGCACTTCCGGCCGCAACGCGCCGAAAAGCTGCTGATTGCCGCGATGAAGCAGTGCGGGCGCAGCCGCCTGGTGCGCCTGGAAGCGCCGCAGCCGCTCGACCGGGTGCTTCGAAGCACCGACGCCGAAGCCGCTTTCATCGCCCACGAGCAGACCGGGACGGCGCACAGCCTCGCCCACGCGCTAAACGGGCAGGCGTCGGCCCGCACCCTCCTGGTGCTCATCGGCCCCGAAGGCGGCTTCACCGACGCCGAAGTGGCGGCGGCGCAGCAGGCACACTGCGCGCCGGTGTCGCTGGGGCCGCGACGGCTGCGGGCCGAGACGGCGGCGCTGGTGGCCGCCTCCGCCGTCCTGCTGGCCCGCGGCGGCTGAACGCGCGCCGCCGAAATGTCGTATCTTGCCGGACCTTCTCACCCGGCAGCACGCGGATGATCGATCTGACCGAACGCACGATCCAGTCCGAACAACTCGTCGAGGGCAAACTCTTGAAGGTGTACCGGGATGCGGTGCGCCTGCCCAATGGCGCGGCCTCGATCCGCGAGTGGATCGACCATCCCGGCGCCGCCGCCGTGGTGGCGCTCTTCGAAGACGGCGCGACGCTGCTGGTCCGGCAGTACCGCTATCCGGCGCGCCGCGCGTTCCTGGAAGTGCCCGCCGGCAAGCTCGACGCGGTGGGCGAGGACCCGGAGGCCGTGGCGAGGCGCGAGCTGGAGGAAGAGACGGGGTGGAAGGCCGGACGCCTCACGCGCCTGGCCGCGCTCTACCCGTGCATCGGCTACAGCAACGAGATCATTCACTTATTCCTGGCCGAGGATCTCGTCGGCGGCACCCAAGACCTGGGCGGCGGCGAGTTCGTGGAGGTGGTGCGGCTGCCCTTCGAAACGGCCCTGGCCCGGGCGCGGCGCGGCGAGATCCAGGACATGAAGACGACGGCGGCGCTACTGCTGGCCGAGGCGCACCTGGCCGCGCGGCCCTGAGATCCCGGCCAAGAAACCCGGCGGGCCGGGCGGCGTTAACGGGCCTGCCTGTGTTACCTCCCCCTTCAGCATCGAGCCGGAACCTCCATGTTCACGTTTTTGATCGTACTCATCGCGCTCATCGGCATCGTGATGACCTTCCTGGTGCTGGTCCAGGCGGGCAAGGGCGGCGGCCTGGCCGGCATCGCCGCCGGCGGCGCCACCACGCAGATCCTCGGGGCGCGGCAGGCCCCCGACGTCCTGGAGAAGGCCACCTGGACGCTGGCTACCCTCTTCATCGTGCTCTGCATCCTGACCAACTTCACCATCACGCCCGAAGACCGGCAGGAGAGCGTCATCCAGCAGGAGGCGCAGCAGCCCGGCACGCAGCAGACCCCGCCTCCGGCGCCGGCGCCCGCCCCCACGCCCGAGCAGACGCCGCCGCCCCAGCAGTAGTGATAAGGATGGGCGTGTGGGAGTCTGGGGGTATGATACCAGATCCGCTTGCGTGGCCCCCTACGGCTGAGCAACGTCGTCCATACGTCCACTCGTCCATATCGTACCCGCCCGGCGCTCGCCGCGCCCGCGCGCTTCGATGCGGCCTCAAAGCGAAAGGCAGCCCCCCACGCGGAGGCTGCCTTTCGTGCTAGCGGGCGGCGTGTGCCGGCCTGTAAGCCGAATTCTGTCTGCCCGGTGAGGCCGCCGCCGGCCCCGCTCCGGGGAGATCATCATCTATCTGGGACCGCCGTCGCCGACGGCCTCAAGCGGCCTACCCGCGCCGCGTCTTCGGCGGGCCACCTTATTCCCGACGCCTGCCGAAGCAGAGGCCGGGATGCGGCGCTGTTTGGCCTTGCACCCCGTGGGGTTTGCCTGGCCGCCCCGGTCGCCCGGGACGCCGGTGGGCTCTTACCCCACCGTTTCACCCATCACCTGTGCGCCCGTGCGGACGCCATCGGCTGGTCTGTTTTCTGTTGCACGTGCCGTCGCCGCCGCCAGCCGCGCTGGCAGCAACGCCTTCCCGTTAGGAAGCACGGCGCCCTGTGGTGTTCGGACTTTCCTCCCCGCCCTCACGGGCGAGGCGATGATCCGGCCGGCACTGTCGTGTTCACCCTCGTGGAGGGTTTTCGTGGACGCGTCTCGGCGGGGGCGACCGAAGCGCGCCTCAAAAGTCGAGTTCTTTGACCGTCTCGTCGTACAGGTCGCTGTCGACGATGATGCGGCCCGTGTGCTCGCAGGCGACGATGCGGTTGCGCTGGCGGATTTCCACCTGGCGCTGCGGCGGCACGGCGAAGCCGGAGGCGGCGCCGCGTTCGAGCATCACCACGGCGCGACCGTCGCGCAGGCGCTCGCGCAGCCGGTTGTAGGCGCGCAGGTAGCGACGATCGACCAGTTCGGCGGCTTCGTCGCGCCGGGTTTCGAGGTCGGATTGTTCCTGCTGCGTCTCGCCGAGCACCTCTTGCAGCTCGGCGCGCTTGCCCTTGAGCACCTCGTCGAGTTCGGTCAGGCGGACCTCCGCCTCGGCGATGCGGTGCTTCTGGGCTTCGATTTCTTTGGTGAGCGCGTCGTACTCGCGGTTGTTGCGCACCTGAAGCTGCTGTTCCTCGTAGCGCTTGATGAGGCTCTCGGCTTCGTAGATGTCGCGTTCGGCCTGGAGG
>JBFGTT010000004.1:0-21141 GCA_041565995.1 Rhodothermales bacterium | reverse complement strand
GATCTACGAAGTGGGGATTTCGTATTCGGGGCGCACCTACGCCGAGGGCAAGAAGATCAACTGGAAGGACGGCGTGGCGGCCCTCTGGCACCTGCTTCGCTTCAACGTCAGCGCGCGGCGTGTGGCCGGGGTGGCCGCGCACCTGCCGGCGTTCGCGGTTGCCGTCGAACGACGTCGCCGCGTTGCGTCGTCGGATGTCGAAACCGTCGCGGCGGGCGACGCAGAGCACTAGCTACCCCTCGGTGAACCACGAAGCCATGCAGGACACCGCATCGAAGCGTGAAACCGTAGCGGCGGCTTTCGAGGCCGACGGAGGGCCGCCGGCGCGGCGTCCGCACGTCGTGCTGATCGTGCCGCGCGGCGAGGCCGTGCGCAACTTTCTCTACTCGGACACCCTGCCCACACTCAGCGCGCAGGCGCGCGTGACGCTGCTCTCGGTGGTGGACGACGCGTCGTTTCGAGAACGGTTCGAGCCGCTGGTGGAGGAGATCATACCGCTGCAGCAGCACGCCGAGAACCGGTGGGTGACGCGCTTTCGCTACCTCGTGCATACGGCGCACTATCGCTGGCTGTGGAGCGAGGTGGCCAAGAACCTGTGGGAATGGCGCGACGCCGAAGCCCGAACACCCGCCGCAAAAATGAAGCGCGGACTCTGGAAAGCCCTCGTCTACACCCTCGCCAACCGGCCTACGCTCGAAGCCCTGACGGCTGCCGAACAACGCCTCACCTGGGCGCTTCGGCCCAACGACGACCTGGTCGAACTCTTCAAAGCGATTCGGCCCGACTTCGTGTTCAACGGTTCACACATCCACGGGGAAGCCGGCGAACTGCCGCTCAAGGTCGCCCACCGCCTGGGCATCCCGACGGCAGGGTTTATCTTCTCCTGGGACAACCTGACCTCGCGCAGCCGCATTTTCCCACCCTACGACTATTACCTCGTCTGGAACGAGCAGATGCGCCGGCAACTGCTGGACCTCTATCCGCGCATCGCGCCCGAACACGTCGTGGTAACCGGGACCCCCCAGTTCGATTTTCACTTCAAGCCGGCGTTCTGGCTCTCGCGCGAGGAACTGAGCAGGCGCATCGGTATCGACCCCGAAAGGCCTTTTGTGCTCTATACGACCGGCGTGGCGCAGCATTTTCCGGAAGAGCATCGAACCGTAGAAGGGGTGGCGCGGCTGTTGCAGACGCTCGACGTTCAGCCGAAGCCCCAACTCGTGGTGCGCACCTACGTCAAAGACACCAGCCCGGAGATGCACGCGCTGGCCGCGCGCAGCCTGCCCGACGTGGTCTTCCCGCCGGTGCTCTGGGACGAAGCATGGTTCACGCCGAGGTACGAAGACCTGGCCATCTATACGAGCCTGCTGCGCCACGCCAGCCTGGGCATCAACGCCGCCTCGACCGTCTCGCTCGAACTGATGATGCACGACAAGCCGGTCATCAACCTCGCCTTCGATCCGCCAGGTAGCAACTTGCCGCATCATTTCCGCTACGTGCGCCACATCGAATTCGACCATTACCGACCCGTCGCCGAGAGCGGAGGCGTTATGGTGGCGCGCTCCGAGGCCGACATGGCCGCCATGCTGCATCAGGGGCTGACCCGGCCAGAGGCCGACCGTGACAACCGCGCCCGCTTCATCCGCGACATGTTTGGCGATACGCTCGACGGAGGAGCCGGACGCCGCGTGGCCAAAACGCTCGTCTCGCTCGCACTCAGCCGGTCGGCAAAGTTGTCGTAGCCCGCTGCAATGCTGGATATGGATGTGCGAAAGTACATAGTAAGGCTACAGCACAGTACCAGGCGTAAGCTGCTTAGGCCGCTGGAAACCCTCATACGCCCGATCCTTTTCAAGCGGGCCAGAATTCTGACTGGTCCCATGAAAGGACTCCGGTTTCCGGAGGGGGAGCGGGGCATGTTGCTCGGCACGTATGAGTTACACGTTCAGCAAGCAATCGCCGAGCATCTGCAGCCGGGAGGAGTTTTCTTTGACATTGGTGCCCATCGCGGTTATTTCAGCCTGCTTGCCGCCAGTTTGGTGGGCGCCCAAGGGCACGTCTACAGCTTTGAGCCGCTTCCTACGAATGCCTCCGACATTGAGCGGGTGATGGCGCTTAACCAGGTGTTCCATGATACCGTCATTGGGAAGGCGGTTAGCCGTTCTGCTGGAACGGCCAGCCTGTGGATCGGGGACGGCAACGCGTATCGGCCGTCGCTTTTTCGGTGGAAGGGAGGGCGCCAACACCAGGTCGAAACGATCTCCCTGGACACGTTTATCCGTACGCATCGCGTCCCGCACGTGATCAAAGTAGACGTGGAAGGTGCCGAGGCGCTGGTGCTGGAAGGTGCCACTGAGTTGCTCGCCTCGGAAGCGTGCGTCACGTGGATCATTGAAATCCATGATGAGCAGGTTGAGCATGAGGTGCGTTGCCTGCTGACGCAGCATTTGTATCAACTCGAGGCGTTGAATCCCATTGAGTCTGCCCCCAAGACCTATCCGAAACATCTGCTGGCCCGTAAGCACGGCGCGTAGCAGGCTTGGGGTACGGCGTCGTCCTGCCAGGTCGCATGGTGAAGAAGATCGTGCACGCCCTCTATTTCAAGGCTGGCCTGCCTGTGCTGCGCACGCTGCCGGTTTCCAGCACGATGCTCGGGCCGGTTCGCAAGAAGCACAAGTCGTTGCCCGGCTGGCTTGCTGCGCGGCGTCGGGCTGCGGACGTACGGCGCCAGGCTGTCTCCGACGAACTGCGCTGGCACCGCGCCGGGCAGGAGATCGACCAGGGTTTGCCCATGGCGGCTTTCCCGCATGTGCCGGCAAACTTCGCCCGCAATCGCATCCACCAGACGCCGACGCTTTTCGTGGCATGCCTGCATCAGGCACGCATTGCTACAGCCCGATTTGAGGTGATCAGCCCGGACGACGGCATCTTCGAGGATCTCTTCTATGCCGCAGACGCCGAAGGGTCCGGGTATCTCGCACGCAGCCAGATTTTGCCCCGGCTACCCCGGCTGCAAACGCGCGACGGGACGTTTGCTACCATCTCGACAGGCGGGGCAGGCAATTACTATCACTGGCTCAACGATTGCCTGACGCGCCTCTGGCTGCTGGAGCAAAGCGGCGCCGAAGGGTATCAGCTCCTGGTGCCCAACCGGTTGCTTGCCTTCCAGGAGCAGACCCTCGCCTTGCTCGGCTTTTCCGAAGCACGGCTGGCCCCCTTCGGCGAGGAACACTGGCAGCTTCGTCAGCTCCTGGTGCCCTCGCTCACCAATACCGCATGCCAGTCCCATCCCGCCGCTTGTCGTTGGCTGGCGCAACGGCTGTTGGGCGCGCTGCCGCCCCGTACGGCCGCCCGGCCCCGCAAGCTCTACGTCAGCAGAAAGCATGCGGCGAAGCGGCGGCTGGCCAACGAGGCCGAGATCGAGCGGGTGCTGGCACCGCGCGGGTTCGAGACCGTCTATACCGAACGTCTGACGGTAGCCGAGCAAGCCGCGCTCTTCCAACAGGCCGAAGCCGTCGTATCATTGCACGGGGCCGGCCTGGCGAACCTGCTCTTTATGCAGGAAGGGCGGCTGGTCGTCGAACTGGTGCCGCACCGGCGTGCCAAGACCTGCTACGTCTCCCTGGCTCGGGCGATGGGCCTGCGCTATGCCTGCATAACCGACGCACCGGAGGCTGAGGGCGAAACAGCAACAGGGCAAGGACATCAGCCCGACGTGGATGTCACGATTCCGGTCGAACGCCTGGCGAAGGCGCTCGACGCCTTAGGCGTTTGACGGTCAACCCATCCAACAAGCCATGCGGAAGTTGCTTCACCGGGTCTATAGACGGGTTGCCTTCGTGCAACCCTGGTATCGCCGCGTCCGGGCCGTGGCCTCGAAAGTGGCCCTGAAGCAACGCGTCGCCCGGCTGGCCGGGCGAGGGACGCCGCTCAGAATCGTCATCGGGGCCAACAAGAAGTATCAACCCGGCTGGATACCCACCGAGATCTACAACCTCAACATGCTCGATCCTCGAGACTGGGCGCGCTACTTTGCCCCGGAAGGCGTCGATGCCATACTGGCCGAGCACGTGTGGGAACACCTGACGAAAGCGGACGGCATCCGGGCCGCGCAACACTGTCACCAGTTCTTGAAGCCGGGCGGACACCTGCGTGTGGCCGTCCCCGACGGGCTTTTTCCCGATCCGGAGTACCTGGCTTTCGTCCGGCCGGGTGGCACGGGGCCTAGCGCCGACGACCATAAAGAGCTCTATACCTACAGGACCTTCCAGGAGGTGTTCGAACGAGCCGGATTCCGGGTCGATCTCCTCGAATACTACGACGAAGCAGGCCGCTTCCACTATCAGGATTGGGATCCGGAAGCGGGCAAGGTGATACGCTCCCGGCGCTTTTACGAGGGCCATCAGTTCGGAGGTATACCCTATCGCTCGCTGATCCTCGACGCGGTCAAATGAGCGAAATCAGCGGAGCCAACGAGATGGCAACGCGCGCAGTAGGGCATGGGCACATCTCGGTCGTCACGCCGACGCTTCGACGTCCGGAAGAAGTCGGCGGGCTGCTGGAGAACCTCAGCCAACAAACCCTCTTGCCGACGGAGGTCATTCTCGTAGACGGGGCGCCGGCAGGCGAAAACGCTACCGAAAAGGTGGTGGCTACGGCCGCGCCTGCGATGCCCTTCGCGGTGCGCTACCTCCGGCATGGAGGCGGCACAGCCATCCAGCGCAACAAGGGCATCGACGTGGCAAACGGGGATTTCATCGCGTTCCTGGACGACGACGTACGCCCGGACCCCGACTACCTGGACGCCATGTTGACCGCCTTTGCAGAGGATCACGACCATGAAGTCGGGGGGATCGTGGGCTATCGGAAAAACCAGTATTTCCACCCTGAGGGGGTGCAACGATGGCGCTGGTATCGGCGGCTCCGGCTCTACACCACGTTCGAACCGGGACGCTACGACTTCGAGACCGGCTTCCCGGTCAACGCCAACATGCAGGCGCCTTTCAGCGGCGTAAGGCCCGTCGATTTTATGACGACGGCCTGCGCCGTGTGGCGGCGTGAAGTTTTCGAGGCCGGCCTGCGCTTCGATCCGTTCTTCGTCAACTACGGCATTCTCGAAGACGCGCATTTCTCGCTGCGGGCGGGGCGTTCCTGGCACCTGCTGCAGTGCGGCGATGCTCGCTGCGAAGAGCTACACGCCCCCCACGGGCGCGAAAACCACCGAACGATCGGCTACAAATGCGTCGTCAATTATTACTATGTCTTCCAGGATATCGCCGGGCCGCTGACGTGGCGGCGAAAACGACGGTTCTGGCAACTTCAGACCTTCGAACTGCTCCGGCTGCTCGCTTCGGCGGTTCGACGTAGGAGAAAGCGAGATTGGGAGGAACTCCGGGGGCGGCTCGAAGGCTTTGCCGCTGTCCTGACGGGACGCTATGCCGACGCAGGCCGGCATCATGCTTCATCAAACTGAGGGGGCGATTCGTTCGTGCGCAAGATCCGAACAGCCTGGACGTGGCTGCGATATCGAGGGATCGGGTATCTGATCTACCTGGCGACCGGATACCTCCTGCCCCGCCTTCGGTACTATCTATTCTTCTCCGTTCCCCGGCTGCGGCTGCGGCGCGTGGCCGGCCTCGTTGCGGCGGGCGTGGCCGGGCTGGTCTTCGCCGTGCTGAGCCTCTTGCTGGGCCTTGGGCCGGCCATGCTGGCGGGCGTTGGGCTGGCGGCGGCAGGCGCGCTGGGCTGGATGATCGGCAGACAGGCAGGCTGGTTGCGTGCCCGGCGGGAGGCTCGCGCGCGCCTGGCGGCCGCCCGGTCGGCCTATACCGCCGGCACGTTCACGTCCTGGACTGCCTGGCCGGTCGATCCGGCCACCCGTGCGCGCGTCGAAGCCGTGCGACAGGCGCAGGCAGCCCGGGAGATCGTCCTGGGCCATATCGACGGCGACGGACGCGTGCTGAGCCGCTTCGGCGCCTTGCCGGGCTTCGAGCCGGTCGAGGAAGCGGCCTTCATCCAACGGTATCGCTACCTGCTCGATATCGTCCTGGTCGGGGAGGATGTGTTGATTCGCAAGGACTACCAGGGAGATCGGGCGAGCCTGCTGCGCGAGTGGCGGTCGCTGGGGCGTCTCTACGGCAAAGTCAACGTTCCGGCTGTCTATCGCGTCGAGGAACAGTCCACGCGGCTCTATAAAAACCTGATCGCCGGGACCACGATTAACGATCTGCTCGTGGAACAGGGCGCACGCATCCGGCTCGCGCAAACAGCCGAAGATCCCGCGCTGGCGGCGCTCGAAGCCGCCTCACGCATCGAAGCCGTGCTGGATCGGGGCGCGCGCCTGGTGCCCTCGTGTATGCCCGAGGCGTGGCTCGAAGACATGGAACAGCAAATCGACCGGATCCACGCCTGCGGCGTCGCCGGCTTCAGCCTCACCTACGGCAACATCGTCGTCGATCAACAGGCACAGCGGCTCTGGTTTATCGACTTTGACAAGGCTCGTTCGTATCGCTCTCTCACCGATGGCGTCTTTCTGTATCGGCGGGATCAAGACCGGCGGACGTTTAACAGGCTCTATGGCCGCCGGCTGCTGACGGAGGCCTCGGTACGCGCCGCCCTGGCCGCTGAAGAGCAAAACAGCCGGTACGAACCGATTGACTTCGGCGGCGGCCTCACCGTCGGCAACTTTTGGTCCGTAGACGACGGCACGGGGCGCTGGCAGGTGCTCAACCGGCGCGTCGTCGCGCCGCTGGTGCGCGGCAAACAGGTGCTCGACCTGGGGTCGAACAACGGCCTGCTGCCGCTGCTGATGCTCCGCGATGGCGCCGCACGCGTCGTCGGCGTCGAGCGCGACCCGAACCTCGTAGCGCGCGCCCGGCTCGTCCATCGCCTCTTCGAATGGCGCGACCTGCGCGCCTACGCCTTCGAGATCCGCCAGACCGACGTGCTGGAGGCCGCGCGCGCCGCCGAAGAACCCTTCGACGTCGTCACGTCCTTCTGCTCGCTCTACAACCTGACGCCGGAGGCGATGGCGGAGACGGTGCGGCGGGCCGCCGACCTGGCGCCGGTCTTCATCGTACAGGCCAACGACGCGACGCGCCCAAAGGCCGCCGACGACAAGGCGCGCAAGACGTCTACGGCCTTTCTGGAGCAACTGCTCAAGGACAACGGCTTCCCGGAGGTGCGGGTGGTTGCGCCACGAGGCTATCCTCGTCCGCTGCTGGTGGGCACCGGCCCGCAGCCCCGGCCCACCCGGACCGCACAGGCGGCCTCCACCGATCCTCTTTACCAGGCCTCGCCATGACGAGCAGCACCCCACGCCGCGCTTTCTCCGACCGACTGGCCGGTTTCGCCAGGAACCTGGCGCTGGTGGCGGCCAGCCTGGCGCTTTGCTTCGTCGTGCTGGAGATCGTCTTTCGACTGCTGGCTCCGTCGCAGGCGCCGGGCACCACCTACGGCAGGCCCGTCGCCCGCAACGCCGACGGCTTCCGCGACCACGCCTTCGCCATGCCCAAGCCGGCGGGCACCTACCGCATCCTCGTGCTGGGCGACTCCTTCACCTGGGGCGTCGGCCTGGACGTGGAAGAGACGGTGCCGAAGCTGCTCGAAGCCGAGCTGGCCGGCCAGGCGGCAGGCCCCGTCGAAGTCGTCAACGCCTCCCAGTCGGGGACCAACACCGTCGAGCAGTGGATGCTGCTGCGCGAGCGCGGCATGAAGTACCAGCCGGACCTGGTGCTCCTGCTCTACAACCTGAACGACATCGAATACATCCCACACCTCAGCCCCGAGCCCTACGAGGACAAAGCGCCCACGCCCGTCGTGGAAATCGATCCGGGCGAAGACCTCACGCAGTATTCGCGCGAGCGCGGGCTGCGCGGGTTCATCCTGCGGATCGAGCGGCATTCGGTCTTCGTCCGGTTCCTCGTGCCGCGCGTAGGGACGCTGCTGCGCCGGATGGGCCTCATCGAAAGCGTCGAGTTTTCCTGGGTCGAGAAGCTTTTTCAGGGCTATACCGACGACAATCCGGGCTGGCTCGAATCCAAGCGCGGCCTGCGCGAGATCGCCGCGTTGTGCCGGGCGGCGGGGTGCCGGTTCGTGGTGGGCGTCTACCCCCTCTTCGTCGAACTCGATCAGTACAAAGGCAAGCACGTGCATCGCACCATCGTGGACTTTTGTCGGGAGGACGGCATCCGCGCCGTCGATCTGCTGCCCGTCTTCGAGCACACCCGCGCACAGTCCCACTGGATCAACTTTCTGGATTCGCACCCCAACGCCGCCGCCCATCGCGCCGTCGCGGCGGCCCTGCTGCCGGTCGTCCGCGAGCAGATGCAGGCCCGGCAACGCGCCGCGCGCAACCCGTCCGGTTAGGGCTTCTAAAAAACGTCGGGATAAGAACCGCCCAGACTCGTCGACAACGCCCTTTTCACGTCATCCCGGACCCTGATCCGGGATCCATGCGCGGATGCGTCGTGCTTGGACGGGTCCTCAGATGGATTCCCTGTAATTCCTGCGAAAGCAGGAACCCTGAGCACGTAGCACGATAGGCAGGACCGCCGCATGCAACTCGTCGTCATCTCGCACAAGGAATGCTGGGCCGATCCGGCGTCCCCGTCCGGGTATGCCACCGTCGGCGGTTTCCCGTTCCAGATGCAGGCCGTCTCGGCGTGCTTCGACGCCACGACGTTGCTGGTGCCCGTCCGCCAGACGCCCTTGCCGGAGGGCGCCCGGCCGTTGCGCGGGCGGAACCTGCGGGTGCATCCGCTGCCGGAACCCGCCGGCCGGGGGTGGCGGCGCAAAGTGTCGATGCTGGGCTGGCTGCCCCGGCACCTGGCCGCCTTGTGGCGGGCGGTGCGCGCCGCCGACGCCGTCCACGCGCCGGTGCCGGGCGACGTAGGCGGCATCGGCCTGCTGGTGGCCCTGGCGCAGCGCAAGCCGCTCTTCGTGCGTCACTGCGGCACCTGGGGGCAACCGGTCACCGGCGCCGACCGCGCCCTGCTCTGGCTGCTCGAACGCATCGCCGGAGGGCGCAACGTGGTGATGGCCACGGGCGGTGCCGACGCGCCGCCCTCGGCCCACAACCCGGACGTCACCTGGATCTTCTCGACGACCCTCTCCGAGCAGGAGATCGAACGGATCGAGCCGGCGGTGCCCTGGCAACCGGGCCAACCGCTACGCCTGGCGACGGTCGGACGCCTGACGGCGGACAAGAACACCGTCGCCTGCGTCGAGGCGCTGCCGCTGCTGGCCGGCAGGCACCCGCGCGTCCACCTCGATGTCGTCGGCGACGGCCCGTGCCGGGCGGACCTGGAAGCCCGCGCCGCCGCGCTCGGCCGCACCGACGCTGTCACCTTTCACGGCAACGTCGCGCACGCCGAGGTGCTGCGCATCCTGACCGGGGCGCACCTGTTCGTCTTCCCCACGCGCACCAAAGAGGGCTTTCCGAAGGCGGTGCTGGAGGCCATGGCCTGCGGCCTGCCCGTCGTCGCCACGGACGTCTCGGTGCTGCCGCGCCTGATCGGCACCGCCAACGGGCGGATCCTGAGGCGCACCGACGCCGCCGCGCTGGCCGAGGCCGTGCTGGCGCTCACGTCGGACGCCCGGCGCCTGGCTGCGATGGCCGCCGGCGCCCGCGCCACCAGCCGCGCCTACACCCTCGAACGCTGGCAGGCGGCCATCGCACAGCGGCTCCGGGAACGATGGGGGCCGCTGCGCCAGGCCGAGACGCCCGACGAAGCGCCCGCCCCCGGCGTCGCCCTGATCACGCCGGAATGAGCCGTATGCCCGGACGCCTGCGCCACCTGGCCACGCGGTTCCTCCACCGGACGGGGGTGGCCGCCCTGGCGCGCGCCGTGCTCGCCTCCAAAGGCCGCTTCGCGCTCCTGCTGCACGGCGTCTCGGCGCGCCGCCGCCCGGTCCTGCCGCCCGAAGCACAGCCGGGCCTGAGCCGGGACGAACTCCGCCGGATCCTGGCGTGGCTGCAACAGCACGGCTTTGCCTTCCTGACCCCCGAAGCCTTCCTTACCCAAGACCGCCCCGGCGTCTTGCTGACCTTCGACGACGGCTTCGCCAACAACTACACCAACGCGCTGCCCGTGCTGGAAGCCTTCGACGCGCCGGCCCTCTTCTTCGTCACCACCCGGCACGTGCTCGATCCGAAAGACTGGCTGCCGGCCACCCGCCAGATGGCGCGCCGCTACTGGACCGACGAAGCCGACGTGCCGGACGACCTCGCCGCCGACTGCTACGACGGCCTCTCGCGCGAGCAACTGGCAGCCTGCGCCCGTAGCCCGCTCGTCACCCTCGGCGCGCACAGCGTCTCGCATCCCTTCCTGAGCGCGTGCGACCCGGAGACGATCCGGCACGAACTGGCGGCGTCGAAGCTTTTTCTCGAAGAAGTCGGCGGGCAGCCGGTGGATCTGTTCGCCTATCCGACGGGCGATTACGACCGCGCCGTGGCCGAGGCGGTGCGCGCCTGCGGCTACCGCGCCGCCTTCGCCGTCGATCCGCGCCGGGTAGGGCTTCCCGCCTACGAAATCCCGCGCGTGGGCCTCTACGCCGCCGATGCGGCCTACCTGAGCCTCAAGCTCAGCGGCCTCCACCGCCGCCCGATCCGCCGGGCGCCCCTGGCGGCTTCCCCGGTCGAGACCCCCCAATAGCGATGGCGCCCGACGGCCCCGGCTCGAAACAGACGCTCCTGTTCCTCGTCGGCGAACTGGGCCTCGGCGGCAGCGAACGCCAGCTCTTCCTGGTGCTCAAACACCTCGACAAACGGCGCTTCGATTGCCACGTGGTGGTCTTCAACCGGAGTCCGTACGTGGTGCTCAACGACGCGCTGCGCGCCGAAGGCGTGCAGGTCTGGGAGGTGCCGCCGGCCTGCCGCAGCGTCTGGCGCCGCCTGCGCTACCTCTACGACCTGGCCAGGAACCTCCGGCCCGACGTGGTGCATTCCTGGACGGCGCACGACAACCCCTACGCCGGATTGATCGGGCGGATAGTCGGCGCGAAGGCCGTCCTGGGATCGCTGCGCAACCTGCCGGCCCTGCCGGGCTTCCGGGATCTGCCCGTGCTCTACCGGCTGCTGGCGCTCCGTAGCGTGCCGAAGCTGGTCGTCAACACGGCGACCATCGCCGAGGCGCTGACGGCCGGGGGCTATCCGGCCTCGCGCGTCGTGGTCATCCCCAACGGCGTCGAGCTGCCGGTCCCCGGCGCCGCCGCGCCCGACCTGGCCGACCTGGGCATCCGGGACGACCACCGCGTCGTCGGCATCGTCGGGAACCTGCGCCGGGTCAAAAACCACGAGCTGTTCGTGGAAGCCATGGCGCAGGTCGTGGCCGCCCATCCGCAGGCGCGCGGCCTCATCGTCGGACAGCCCGTCGCCAGCGATCCGGAACAACCCGAACACACCGCCGCCGCCATCCGCGCCTTCGGCCTGGAGCAGCACGTGATCCTGGCGGGCTTTCGGGCCGACGTGCCGGCGCTGATGCAGCGCTTCGCGGTGTTTTGCCTGACCTCGACCAGCGAGGGCATGCCCAACGTGATCCTGGAGGCGATGGCGGCGGCCCGGCCCGTGGTGGCCACCCGCGTCGGCGGCGTCGCCGAACTCGTGGCCGACGCAGAGAGCGGATTCCTGGTGGAGAAGGGAGACAGCCGGGGCTTCGCCGCCGCCGTAAGCCGGCTGCTGGCGGATCCGGCCCGCGCCCGGCAGATGGGCGAACGAGGCCGGGAGATCGCACGCCGGCGGTTTAGCTGCGAGCGCGCCGCCGCGCGGTTTGCGGAACTCTACCGGGGGCTGCCGGGTGAGGAAGGCTCCGAGCACACCAAGCCTGAGGAGGCCTATGGCGGAGCCGACGTTGCTTCGGGCCGATGAAGTCGATCCGGATCAACTATACCGCTTTCTCCAGCGATTTTACGGCCCGGCCAAGAGCGCCTTCTTGCAACGCCACGGGGCGTGGTGGCATCGCGGCCAGCACAATCGCTGGGCGGTCGAGCAGGACGGACGGCTGGCCGGCTATTGCGCCGTGATCCCGACGACGTGCTGGCTGCAAGGCGCCCCCGTGCAGGCCCTCTGGTGGGTCGATCTCGTCGTGGCGCCGGAATGCAGGGGGCGCGGGCTGCAACGCCTGATGGACGAGCACATGAAGACGTTGGCCGACCTCAAACTGGGCTTCCCCAACGAACTGGCCGCCCGGATACACCGCAAGCACCACTGGGGCGTGCGCGACGATTTGCAGGTGATGCTGCTGCCGCTGCGCCCCTCCGGCGTCAAGCGCGTGCGAACCGCCGTCGGGGCGCGCCGCCGGATGCTGCAAGCCGGCGCGCTGGCGGCGGCGCCGCTGGCGGCGCGCTGGCGCAGACGCCTCCGGCGCTACGCGCCCGCCGGCGTCCGCGCCGTGGACACGCCCGACCCCGACGTGCTGGCCTCCGTCTTCGCCCGGTATCAGGCGCAGGCGGGAGCCACCACCTACCGCGACGCCGCCTTTTTTCGCTGGCGCTACCTCGACGCGCCCTACCCCGTCCGCTGCTTCCTCGCCGGCCCGCCCGAAGCGCCGACGCACTACCTGCTGGCGCGGCACCTCAAAGACGAGGGCGTCCGCACGACGCGCATCCTGGACCTCTTCGGCGACTTCGAGGACGTTCGGGCGCTGCGAGACGTCGTCCACGTAGCCGCCCGCGAGGCCCTGCACGCCGGTTCGGCGCAGGTGACCGCGCTGACGTCGCTCAGGCCCCTGGCCCGCGTGCTGCGCTCGGCCGGGTTCTGGTTTACCAGCCGCACCCGCTTCTGCTGGCACAGCCCCTCGGAGGCCGCCATGCAGGCCCTAGCCGGCCCGGCCCACTGGACCCTGGCAGACAGCGATAATGACGAGGTGACGGGCCTGGAGGCGCCCTGAGCGCCCGCCCACCACTACAGGATCAACCATGGACGTACAGACCAAACGCCGCATCATACCATTCCGTTGGATTGGATATGGTATCGACGAGCGGACGTGTGGACCCCGGATCTTTTCTCGTCCATACCTCCAAACCTCCAAACCTCCATCCTCTAGTTAACCTACTGGATCGGATATGAATCCGTCTCTGGCAGAAACACCCCGGCAGGTACGGCCCCGGCCCGTCGAGATCAATGCGACGGTCAAGCTGTTGCGGGCCTACCCGTTTCAGATCTTGCTGTTTCTGCTGCTCCACGTCCCGCTGGCCGTCGCCATGCAGCGAAGCGCCAGCCTGGCCACGGCGCACGCGCTGGGGATGTTCGCCCTGGGCGGGTATTTCTTGCTCCGGGACCGACAGCCTTACCGGTTGATCTACGTCATGACCTACATGATAGGAGCCGAAGGGTTGTGGCGCATGACGGACAGCGGCCTGTTCTGGGAGTACGGCAAGTACAGCGTCGGCCTGCTCTTGCTGCTGGCGCTCATCAAGCAGCGACGGCTCCTGAGGGCCAGGAAGACCGCCCTGCTCTACTTCGCCCTGTTGGTGCCCTCCGTGGCGCTGCTCTTCGGAGAGCGCCACGTGCTCGAAACCCGCCAGTTGATCAGCTTCAACATGAGCGGTCCGTTTCTGCTGGCGATGGCCGTTACCTATTTCAGCACGATACGCTTTACGCGCGATCAATTACGAAACGTTTTGCTGGCCCTCATCCCGCCGATCATCGGCGCGGCCTATCTCGCGCTCAGTTCCACCATTTCCTACGGCGGGCCGATCGAAGGCTACACGAAGATAACGTCCGGAGGGTACGGGCAGAACCAGATGTCCTCGATGCTGGGGCTGGGCATGCTGGCCGCCGCGCTCTTCGCGTTCTCGGGAGGCCGGCATCGCTGGCTGCGCTTCGTCATGGCGGCGGTGGGATTCTGGCTGGGCGGGCAAGCGTTGCTTACCCTCGCCCGGGGCGGATTGCTGACCGGGTTGGGCGCGCTCTTCATCGCCTGCTTCTATCTGATTCGAAATAAGCGCCTGTTTGTCAGCATCCTGGTAGCCGGTGCGCTGGGCTACCTGCTCGCGGTCAACGTCGTCATCCCGGCCGTCGATGACATCACAGGCGGCATGTTGACGAAACGGTATGTGGCGGCTGCGACTGAAGGAGACACGAGCGGTCGGGAGGACGTTGTGGAAGCCGATATCTGGATTTTCAAGCAGTATCCCTGGCTCGGAGTAGGCCCCGGCGGCGCTATGCCCTACCGGCTCGCGTACTACGGCACGATGAACAGCGCGCACGTGGAGTTTTCGCGGATGCTCGCCGAGCACGGCATCCCGGGGCTGATGGCGTTGCTCTTGCTCCTGGGCATGGTGGTAAAACGCGTCTTTCAAAAGGGTTCGATGCTCCAGCGCGCCTTTCACACCTCGCTCCTGGCCTGGGCTATTGTCTTCATGCTGCACGCCGCCATGCGGTTGGCAGCCCCCGGCTTCCTCTTTGGACTCGCGTTCGCCACCATCCTGACCGAGCGATACCGTGCCGTGCCGGTCCCCGAGGCGGCCTCCGCCCCGGTGCAGCAAAACCCGGGCAGGCGGCCCGGCTGGCCCACGCCGCACCGAAAACCAGAAAACTGAAGCATGGCAGCGTGCCCTGAAACCGGATCGGTGTTCATGCTGCTGAGCGCCAACCTCAAAGAGGGCGCCCCAGACATTCCAACCTTCTTTCACCAGAAGGCGGAGGCGCTGCGCCAGCAGGGATGGCGCGTTACCTTCGGCGTCCTCGACGACCGCACCTCGCCGAAGGGCTTGCTGCGCAATTACCGAAGGCTCAAGCAGGAAGTGGAAGAGCACGCCCCGGACGTCGTCCACGCCAAGTACGGATCGACGACGGCGGCGATGGCCCACCTGGTGCGCGGCGCCCGCCCGCTGGTGGTCTCCTTCGTCGGCGACGATTTGCTGGGCACGCCGTTGCCCGGCCTCCGCTGGCGGCTGCGCGAGTGGCTGGCACGACGCATCGGGTGGTGGGCGGCCCGACACGCCGACGCCGTCTTTGTTCGCAGCGAAAACCTGTTGCAGGCCTTGCCGGTCCGGCTGCGCGCCAAAGCAAGTATTCTGCCGGACGGGGTAGCGCTGGATCTGTTCAGACCGCTCGATAAGGCCGTGTGCCGGGAGCGCCTGGGGTGGAAGCCGGAGGCGAAGGTCGTCTTGTTCAATGCCGGCCAGGGTACCAATCAGGTTGTCAAGAATCCGGCGCTCGCCCGCGAAACCGTCGATCTGCTGGCCCACGCGGACCCTGCGGTTTCGCTGCACATGATGGCCGGCGCCGGCAGCGAGGAGGTCTGCTGGATGCTCAACGCGGCGGACTGCCTGCTGGTGACCTCGCTGCACGAGGGGGCGCCGAAGATCGTGCAGGAGGCCCTGGCGTGCAACCTGCCCGTCGTGTCGGTGCCCTGCGGCGACGTGCCCGAACGCCTCGAAGGGGTCTGCCCCGGCGGCATCGGCGCCTACGAGGCGGCCGACCTGGCGCGGCTGGTCCGAGGCGTGCTCGAAGCCGGAAGCCGGTCTAACGGGCGGGTACGGCTCATCGAACAGGGGTTGACGACGAGGCAATACGCGGCAAAGGCGGGCGCAACGTATCTTACCATCCGGCGATCCTGAACGAGCAGTAGCCTGCAAGCAATCACATGTGCGGCATTTGCGGATGGGTGAACCCCTCGGGGTTGGACCTGCAAGAGGTGGTGCAGATGAACCGCCGTGCGGCGCACCGGGGGCCGGACGGGGAGGGCTACTGGTGGTGGGACGGCTCGCCCGACACGGGTCACTTCGTACCAAGCCATCAGGCCGACGCCCTCCGGCAGCAAGCTACCGTAGGCCTGGGACACCGGCGCCTTGCCATCCTCGACCTCTCCGACGCCGGGCTACAGCCGATGCCCTCCCCGGATCGACACCTCTGGGCCGTCTTCAACGGAGAGATCTACAACTACCTCGAACTCCGCGCCGAACTGCAACGGCACGGCTACGTCTTTCGCACCGGCACGGATACCGAGGTCATCCTGGCGGCCTACCAGCACTGGGGTACCGACTGTTTCGCGCGGTTCAACGGCATGTGGGGGCTGGCGCTGGTAGACGTGCGCAAACGGATGCTCGTCCTCTCGCGCGACCGCCTGGGCATCAAGCCGCTCTACGTGTGGACGGGGCGGGGCGGGCTGGCCTTTGCCTCGGAGATCAAGCAGTTCTTCGCCCTCTCCAAGCTGCATCCACGCGCCAATACGGACGCCCTGATCGAGTTTATCAGCACCGGCTACGAGCTACCACCAGCCACCTTTTTCGACGGCATTCAGGCGTTCGAGCCGGGCACCTGGACGACGATATCGCTGGACCGACCCACGCTGGGCACGCCGCAGGCGTTCTGGTTTCCCGACCACCTCACCGTGCGTCCGTCCTCGCAGGCAGAAGCCGAGGAACGGACGCGCCTGCTCTTCGAAGACGCGGTGCGCCTGCGCCTGCGGTCCGACGTTCCGGTGGGGGTCTGCCTCTCCGGCGGCCTCGACTCGTCGGCCATCTACGGACAGATGCAACGGCTCAAAGACGGAGCCGCCGACGCTACCCTCGCCTTCTCGGCGGCCTACGACGACGAAGACTTCGACGAACAGCCCTTCGTGGATATGGTGCTGCGGGACTTCGGCGGGCAAGGCCGCAGCACGCACACCACCGCAGAGGACTTCCTCGAAGACAGCCACCGCTTCGTGTATCAGCACGACGAACCGCCCGGATCGCTCAGCCCCTACGCCGCCTGGGCTACGATGCGTCTGGCGCGCCAGCACGAGGTGCCGGTGCTCCTGAACGGGCAGGGCGGGGACGAACTCTTCTCCGGCTACTGGCCTGCCTACTACCTGTTCCTCCGCCGGATGCTGCTGCGGGCACCCTGGCAGATCGTCCGGCACGCCGTCGGCGCCCTGATGCCCGGAGGCAATGCCGAACTGGTGACGCAGGTGGTGCCGCATCTGCGCCGGTACGTACATCGCAAGAAGCGCCATAGCGAGGCGCTGCTGGCTGCGTGCCGACAGGCTCCCGACGACCAGCCGCCGTGGGCGGTCCAGGCCCAGCAACTAACCCCACCGCAGTATCGCCTGCACGAAATCCGAAACGTACACCTGCCCCGCCTGCTCAAGTGGGACGACCGCAACGCCATGGCCTTCAGCATCGAAGGACGGTATCCTTTCCTGGACCATCGCCTGGTGGAATGGGCCATGCAGATCCCGCCCCGGATGAACTTCGACCGGGGGTGGAACAAGGTGTTGATCCGAAAGGCGCTGGGCCATCTCCTGCCGCCGGCCATCCAGTGGCGACGCTCCAAGATCGGGTTCGTGACGCCCCAGTCGGATTGGATTCGCACGACGCTGCGCCCCGGCCTCCAGGCGTGGGTTGCCTCCCCCTCGGAGCCGTTGAAGGCCCTGGTCGACAGAAACCGCCTGGCGACGCTTGCCGAAACCCTCTTCAGCGCCCGGCACATTCACCCCATGGATGAGCGGCAGGTGTTGTTGATCCGGCTCTTCCTGCTCGATCTCTGGTTCAAGGTGTTCCAGGTCGATCTCCGGGAGCCGCTGGTCGCTTCTGAAGCGTGAACGGGGGCCTTGCAGGACGCCCCGCTTCGCAGACGTACGCTCCCCGTATCTATGAATCAGGCACGCCCGGTGATGAAAGAGCAGCGTCTGGAGCAGGAGCGGCGAGAGATGCTCCGCATCAACCAGCGGCAGAAAAGGTTCTACGAGGCGGCGCCTCCCGGCAGGGGCAATCTCATCACGCGCAGCTGGCGGCACGCCCGGCAGGCCATGATCCGGCTGCGCAACGATCTGCGGATCGACGACACGGTGCACGCGCTGCATTGGACCTGGATGGGCGATCTCTCGAACAAGCGGGTGCTCGACCTGGGCTGCTACGCCGGCAACCCGTTGAGCCTCGACATCGCCGAGCGAGCACACGCCTACCTGGGGGTGGATCTCAGTGAATCGGCCATCGCGCAGTTGCGCGCCCTGCTCCGCGCACGGGGGCTCGATCACGCCGAGGCCCGGGCAGTAGACTTTTTGTCGGGGGAGGTGGAGGGGGCGCCGTTCGACGTCATCTATGCCTACAGCGTCATGCACCATTTCAAATACTTTGACGCGTTCCTCTCCCTGCTGGCCGGCCCCCTGGCGCCCCGTGGCGTGGTGATTTCCATCGATCCGCTCCAGACGTCGCTGGCCGTGCGACTGGCGCGCGCGTTATACCGCCCCTTTCAGTCTGATCGGGCCTGGGAATGGCCTTTTTCGCGGCAGAGCTTTGCACAGATTCAGCAGCACTTTCGGATCGAAGCGTTGCAAGGCACGCTCGGATATGCCAAATGGGCGTTTCCGCCGGCCCTGCTGAACTATAGCCTGGGCCTCAGGCTGGGCCGGTGGTTGCATGCCCGCGACCTCCGCACGGCCGACCGCCTGGGACGGGGACTCTGGCGGTGCATGCACGTTACGATGTGTCTGAAGCAAAGAGCCTGAGGCGGATCAGCAACGGATACGGAAGATGCATCTCTGGATTATCAACCCCTACGCCATCACCCCCAATATGGCCGGCATGACCCGGCACTACAGCCTGGCCCGCGTCTTGAAGCAGTATGGGATCGACGTGACCATCATCACGTCGGACGTTCATTACCTGACCAGACGCTCGGCGCGGTCCTACGGCGCGGCTCCCTATCATTTCGAAGAAATTGAGGGCGTTTCCTTTCTGTGGATCGACGTGCCCGGTTATACGCTCAACTCCTGGGGACGCGTAAAGAGCATGTTGGCCTTCGCAGCCAGGGTGTATCGGAAGGCCTGGGCCGTTTCCATGGACGAACCCGATGTCGTGCTGGCGTCGAGTCCTCACATGTTCGGCGCCTGGGCCGCCGCCCGGCTGGCCCGTGTCTACGAGGTGCCCTTCATCCTGGAGGTGCGCGACCTGTGGCCCGAGAGCCTCGTCCAGATCGGGGGGTATGTGCCCGGGCATCCCGCGGTTCGCCTGCTCGAGTACCTGGAGCGGTATCTCTACCGCAAAGCGGATGCGATCGTGACGCTGCTGCCCGGCGCCTCGGATCACTTCATCGAGAAAGGCGCCCAACCCGATCAGATTCACTGGATTCCCAACGGCGTCGATCTCAACCTGATCGATCAGCCCGTCTTCCCCCACCAGCCGGGTCCCTTCACCGTGATGTACGCCGGGGCGCACGGGATCGCCAACGCACTCGACGCCGTGCTCGACGCAGCGGCGCTCCTGGCGCAGGAAGCACCGGACCTTGATGTCCAGTTCCGGCTCATCGGAGATGGGGTGGAGAAATGCAGGTTGGCGCAGCGTGTCGAAGACGAACGACTCTACAACGTGCAGTTGGAGCCGCCGGTGCCCAAAGCAGCAATCTATAAAAAACTGAGCGCCGCCGACGCGTTTATCGTAAACATGAAGCGATCCAGTCTTTACCGACACGGAATAAGCTTCAATAAGCTGTTTGATTATATGGCCGTCGCCCGCCCGGTCGTCTTTGCTTCCAATGCTCCCAACAACCCCATCGCAGAGGCCGATGCCGGCGTCACAGTGGAGGCCGACAATCCCCGATCGCTGGCTGACGGCGTGCGGCAACTGGCCCGCATGTCGGCACAGGAGCGGTGGCAGATGGGGTTGCGCGGGCGCCGTTATGTGGAGCAAGGCTATAACATGACCGTTTTAGGCCAGCGCCTGAAGACGGTATTGGAAGCAGCGACAGGCAGCAAGATAGCCGTTGAAAAAAGCGTGCCTGGGGATGCAGCGTAGGCACTACCTGGTCACCGGTGGATCGGGATTCCTGGGCCGCTACATCGTTGGGGGGCTGGTAGCGCAGGGCGAGGCGGTGACGGTGCTGGGCCGGCGGCCCGTCGAAGGGGCCGCGTACGTGCCGGGCGACCTGTGCGACGCGCAGATCGAGCCTGGCCCGGCATGCGACGTGGTGGTTCATGCTGCCGGCCTGGCGCACGTCGTACCGCACACGGAGGAAAAAAGGGCGCGTTTCTTCGCGGTCAACGCCGAGGGGACGAAGCGGCTGCTGCAAGCGCTGGAGCGCACCGGGCGCCTGCCCCAGGCCGTGGTGCTCGTCAGCACGGTGGCGGTCTACGGACGCCAGACGGGCACGCTGCTGGACGAGGACACGCCCCGCGCGGCGTCCGATCCCTACGGCCTCAGCAAGCGCATGGCCGAGGACACGCTGACGGCCTGGGGCGCAGCATGCGGGGTGCGGACGGGGATCGTCCGGTTGCCCCTGGTGGCGGGCCACG
Source organism: Rhodothermales bacterium (assembly GCA_041565995.1). Taxonomy (GTDB): domain Bacteria; phylum Bacteroidota; class Rhodothermia; order Rhodothermales; family JBFGTT01; genus JBFGTT01. Next base: position 925 of record JBFGTT010000004.1, on the reverse strand, counting down.
GCGCGCCGGGTAACCTGGGCGCCCTGATCGAAGCCCTCGCGCGCGGGCGCTATCTCAACGTCGGCGGCGGCGCGGCGCGGCGCAGCATGGTCCGGGCCGAGGACGTAGCCGCCATCCTGCCCGAGGTGGCGCGCGTGGGCGGGGTCTATCACCTCACCGACGGCTACCATCCCAGCTACGCCGCCTTGAGTGCGGCGCTGGCCGAAGCGCTGGGCCGACGGCCCCCGCGCAACCTGCCGCTTCCGCTGGCCCGGCTGGGCGCCCGACTGGGCGATGCGGTTGAAGCCGTGACGGGGCGCCGCGTGCCGCTCACCCGCCGCACGGTGACCAAGTTGACCTCGACGCTTACCTTTTCCGATACGCGGGCGCGGCAAGCGTTGGGCTGGCACCCCGCCGCCGTCCTCGATCACGTGGTTGACCTGATTCCCTGATGCTCGTCGCCGGTGTGCTCGCCTTTCTGCTCTCGGCAGGCGCGGCCTGGGCCGCCACCCGCGCCCTGATTCCCGTGATGGGGCAGCGGGGCATCCTCGACGTACCCAACGAGCGGTCGTCGCACGAGACCCCCCGGCCCCGGGGCGGCGGCCTGGGGATCCTCGTCGGGATCCTCGTCGGCAGCGGGGCCGGATGGGCCTGCGGGATGGACCCCCCCGGCCCGGCCTTCTGGATGGGCGCCGGCCTCATGGCCCTGGTCGGGTTCCTGGACGATCGCACGGGCGGCGTCTCGGTGCTCTGGCGCCTGCTGCTCCAGATTGCCGCCGCAGGCCTCGTGGTGCTCCAGGCCGGCGGGTTGTCGCGCTTGCCCTTGCCCGCCCCGCTCGACGTGCCGCTCGGCCCCTTCGGCATCCCCCTGGCCGTCGTCTGGATCGTGGGCGTGACCAACCTCTACAACTTCCTCGACGGCATCGACGGCTATGCCGGTTTGCAG
>JBFGTT010000003.1:0-21419 GCA_041565995.1 Rhodothermales bacterium | reverse complement strand
GAGCGGCGCATCGAGACCGAGGGCGGCCTGCTGCGCCGCGCCATCCACAAGACGAGCTTCGCCGTCAGCAAGGACGCCCTCCGGCCCGCCATGATGGGCATCTATTTCCAGATTCAGCCCGACGAGGGCCGCGCCGTCGCCACCGACGGGCACCGCCTGGTCAAGCTCCGCCTGGCGGCGATGACCAGCAGCGAACCGCTCAACTTCATCGTCCCCGAAAAGGCCATGACGCTGGCCGGGCGCATCGCCGACGACGAGCCGTGCGCCATCATCGTCGACGGCGGCCACGTCTGCTTCGAATTCACCGACGCGCGCGTGCTGGCTCGCCTCATCGACGAAGCCTATCCCAACTACGAGGCCGTCATCCCCGTCGAGAACGACCGGCGCCTGGTGGTCAACCGGGCCGCGATGCTGGCCGCCGCGCGCCGCGTGGGCCTCTACTCCTCCAGCATGACCAACCAGATCCGCCTGTCGCTCACGACGAACCAGATCGAGGTCTCCGCCGAAGACATCGAACGCTCCAGCGAAGCCAAAGAGACCGTGCTGTGCGAGTACGAGAGCGAGCCGATGGTGATCGGGTTCAACGCGGTCTACCTGACCGAAGTGCTCAGCAACATCGACGCCGAGGACATCGTCTTCGAGCTTAGCTCGCCCAACCGCGCCGGGGTGGTCACGCCGCAGGAGCAGGAAGCCGGCGAGGAGATCCTGATGCTCATCATGCCGGTGATGCTCAACACCTACGCCTGAGCACGCGCCGATGGGCCTGGAAAAGCAAGGGGCGCCCGGCATCGACGCCGGCGCCCCATTTTTTTCGTCGGTAGCAGGGAGCCGGGGAGGGCCGCTGCTATTGACCCGGCAGCGCGTCCATTTTTTCGAGCAGGGCGGCGGCCTCGGCAGCCCGCCAGTCGGCGCGCTCTACGACCTGGCGGAGGGCGGCTTCGGCGCCGGCGCGGTCCTGCTGCAACAGCCGGACTTTGCCGAGCAGGTAGTAGGCTTCGAGTTGGAGAGGCGCCCCCTCGGCTTCCTGCGCGGCGACGCCTTCGAGCAGAACGGCGGCCTCGGCGAGCCGGTCCGCGTCGTAGCGCGGGAAGAAGCCCAGCGTGGCGGTGCGTGCCTGGCGCAGCAGCGCTATCGCCTGCCGGTAGCGGTCGTCGGCGGAGGGCGTGGCGGGCAGGGGGCCGGCGCTACGCAGGCGCAGGTCGCCCGCCTCGAAATCCGCCGGGTCGAGCGCCGCCAGCCGGTGCGACGGCGGTACGGCCAGCCGGCCGGCGAGCCACAGCGCGCCGACGAGGGCTACGAGCGCCACCGCCGCGGCGACGATCCACCGCCGCGTCCGGAGCAGGCGGAGGGGCCGGCGGGCGGGCGGACGCTCGGCGGCGACGGGCAGCGAGGCCGGCGCCGAGGGCGGCAGTCGATGGCCGGTCAGCCGTTCGAACTGCTCGACGGCGTCGTGGCCGGCTTCGAGCTCGGCGATGCGGCGGGCGAGGTGTTCGTAGCGCGCCGCCAGGGCCGGGGCGGCTTGCAGGCGGGCCTCGATCCGGTCGAAGGCGTCTTGCAGCCAGGCTGGGGCAGGGTGGCCGCCGAGGCGGTGGGTGACGGCGTAGTAGGCCAGCGCGTCGTCGCCGGGTTGGTCGGCTTCGAGCAGGCGGGCCTCCCGCAGCAGGCGCTCGAAGGCTTTGGCGTCTTCGAGCATCGTCGCCAGTTCGGGATGCGCCTGCACGTAGTGCTCCACGTCGCGTTGCTCTGCCGGTTCGAGTGCGCTGTAAAGCAGGATTTTCTCTTCCATACTTCGGCTCATGGTCCCAGCACACGATAGATGAAGAGGAGGCTGATGGGCCGGGACGCGCCCCTACGTCCTCGGTATGCGCGGCGGTACAAAGCAGGTCTTCACTCGTATAGACACAAAGAATGGTAAAACATAACCTCTTCGGACGAATTTTATTGAGGGATTTGCTCAAGACCGGCCTAAAAACGCCAAAAACTGAGGGTCCGACCGAATTTTCACAATTGCCCTGTTGACATAAGACCGGATGGTGGGCAGGTCGCGGCCCGTGATGCGCTCGATGTCTCGGTAGGAACAGGCCTCGAGCAGGCGCAGGCGGGCGATCTGGCGGAGGTAGCCCGGCAGCCGCGCCACGGCCTGCCGCAGCCCTTCGTAGACCAGGCCGGCGTCGAGGGTGGCCTCCGGCGCTTCGGCGCGCAGTTGCGGCCCGTTCTCCTGGTCGATCGAGACCGTCGGCGTCAGGCTGCGCAGGTAGTTGAGGAAGGCGTTCTTGCACACCACGCTGACCCAACTGGCGTAGCGCGTGGTGTCGGCGACGGTGCTGCGATGCTGCTGCACCCGGGCATAGACCTGCTCGATCAGCTCTTCGAGGTCCGCCGCGCCCCCACAGGCCGGATCGCGCGAGAACTTGACCAGGAAGTAGCGCCGGACGAAGCAGTACGTCCACAGATCGACGACGTAGAGGGCCTGCGCCGCGTCTGTGCGACGCCAGCGTCGGAAGGCCCGGTTGACCTTGTCCGTCTCGTTCAGGTGAAACGGAAGCGCCCGCGCCACTGCTTGCAACGAACGAAAAAGGGTCGGAAAGGCCATAGCCCTGAGCGCTGAACCCGAAGAACCGCGCGTTAGCCTCGTTACGGGCCGCTATACGGCAGGGCGGAGCGCCCGCGCGGGTCGGCCTCCTGCGCAAGCGGCGGCGCACGGCACCCCGGGCGATAGCCTGCGAGCGCGTACCATAGTGCCCCGCGCCGGTGCCCCGAAACATAGCAAAAAAGGAGCTTTCTGCGTCAAGATTAATGGAAGAATTCTTCGTGGGAAAACCTGCGGACGCCTTACGCGTCTCATGGCCCCGCAATGCCCCGGAGGAGCCGGCAACGGCCTTGCCTTAGCTTGACAACCGATGCCGGGCGCCGTATTATGTGGGGCTTTTGCGACCGGCTTTTTCAGGCGACGCGGAGACCCTTGCTTCCTCCTCGTCCGCCCCGGCCCCCGCGCTGCCGTCGGGCGCCGCCCACCGAGCAATCTTCCGAGACCGCATGAACGCCAACAGCTTCAAGACGCAGAGCGCCAAACCCGGCCAGATCGAACGCGACTGGTACCTGATCGACGCTGAAAACCAGGTGGTGGGCCGCCTGGCCTCGCGCGTGGCCGCCCTCCTGCGCGGCAAGCACAAGCCCTACTTTACCCCCCACGTCGATTGCGGCGACTTCGTCGTCGTCGTCAACGCCGAGAAGGTGCGCTTCACCGGCAACAAGGAGACCCAGAAGCAATACTACCGCTACAGCGGCTATCCCGGCGGCCTGCGTCAGCGCACGCCCAAAGAGATGCGCGAGCGCCGGCCCGAGTTCATCGTGCGCAACGCCGTCAAGGGCATGTTGCCCAAGGGGCCGCTGGGCCGCAGCATGCTGCGCAAGCTCAAAGTTCACGCCGGGCCGGAGCACCCGCACGAAGCGCAGCAGCCCAAGACCCTCGCGCTCTAACCGACCCTCTCGTAACCGCCTACCCATCATGGCAGCACCCACGCAATTCGCCGCCGTAGGACGCCGCAAGACCTCCACGGCGCGCGTCTACCTGCGGCCCGGCTCCGGCAAGATCGTCATCAACCGGCGCCCCCTCGAAAGCTATTTCCCCCTCGAATGGCGGCGCAAGGCGCTCGTCGATCCCTTCAAAGTGACGGCCACCGCCGGCCAGTTCGACGTGCTCGTCAACGCCAAGGGCGGCGGCCTCACGGGCCAGGCCGAGGCCATCCGCCTGGGCATCGCCCGCGCGCTGGTGCAATTCAACGAAGAGTTGCGCGGGCCGCTCCGCGAAGCCGGCTACCTCACGCGCGACCCCCGCATGGTCGAGCGCAAGAAGTACGGCCAGCCCAAGGCGCGCAAGCACTTCCAGTTCTCGAAACGCTAATTTTTTTCTGGCTCGCCAGAATAATCTATCCCACATACTGCCCGATGCGGGGTGGGGTGACGGCTGCGGCCTGACGCAGCCGTTTCGCCCGGCAGACGACGGCAGTAGCGGCTAACCCAAACACGAGGCGCATCATGGCTGAAACCACCCCCGAGACGCAGTCCAAGCACCGCGTCCAGATCGAAGACCTGCTCAAGGCCGGCACCCACTTCGGCCACCTGACGAGCCGTTGGAACCCGAAGATGAAACCCTACATCTTCATGGAACGCAACGGCATCCACATCATCGACCTGATGCAGACGCAGGCCCTGCTCGACCGCGCCGCCGACGCCGCCTCCCGCTTCGCCAAGCAGGGCAAAAAGATCCTCTTCGTCGGCACCAAGAAGCAGGCCAAGGACACCGTCCGCACCCTCGCCAAAGACAGCGAATCGCCCTACGTCGTCGAACGATGGCTCGGCGGCACGCTGACCAACTTTCAGACCATCCGCCTGAGCATCCGCCGCATGGAGGACCTGGCCAAGATGGAGAAAGACGGTACGCTCGAGCAGCTCAAGAAAAAAGAGCGCCTGATGAAAGGCCGCGAGCGCGAGAAGCTCGAACGCAACCTCAGCGGCATCGCCGAGATGGCCCGCATGCCCGGCGCGCTCTTCATCGTCGACATCAACCGCGAGCACATCGCCCTCAAAGAGGCCCGCAAGCTCGGCATCCCCATCATCGCCATGGTCGACAGCAACTGCGACCCCGACCTGGTCGATTACCTGATCCCTGCCAACGACGACGCGCACAAGTCCATCCAGCTCGTCACCACGGTCATCGCCGGCGCCATCAACGAAGGCAAGAAGCAGCGCGAGATCGAGGATGCCTCGCGCAAGGCCGAGAAGGAAAAGCGCACCGCCGAGGCCGAAGCGACCTCGTAAGCGGCGCCGGGGCTGCGCCGGCGGCGGCCCTCCCATGTCACGCCCTGAAGAACCTGCACCCTTTAACTGCATGCACGTTACAATGGCTATCTCTGCGCAAGACGTTAAGCGGCTCCGCGACATGACCGGCGTCGGCATGATGGATTGCAAAAAAGCCCTCCAGGAAGCCGAGGGCGACTTCGACAAGGCCGTCGAGATCCTTCGCAAGAAAGGCCAGAAAGTGGCCGCCAAGCGCTCCGACCGCGAGGCCAACGAGGGCCTCGTCGTCACGGCCCTGAGCGACGACCAGCGCACCGGCGTCATCGCCGAGGTCAACTGCGAGACCGACTTCGTGGCCCGCACCGACGCCTTCGCAGGCTTTGCCGACGACGTGGCCGCGCTGCTGCTGCGCCATCGCCCGGCGGACCTCGACGCCCTCAAGGCCCTGGCCTACAAAGACGGACGCACCGTCGCCGAGGCCGTCATCGACCTGACGGGCAAGATCGGCGAGAAGATCGACATCCGCCGCTTTGCCGTGCTCGAAAGCGCCGAGGGCCGGGTCGTCTCCTACGTCCATCCCGGTGCGCGCCTGGCCGTGCTCGTGGCCTTGCAAGGCAACGGCAGCCTGGACGAGGCCGGGCGCGACGTGGCCATGCAGGTGGCCGCGCTCAACCCCATCGCCACGCGCCGCGACGAGGTGCCGCCCGAGGTGCAGCAGAAGGAACTCGAGATCGGCCGCGAGGCCGCCCGCAACGAAGGCAAGCCCGAGCACATCCTCGACCGCATCGCCCAGGGCAAGCTCGAACGCTTCTTCAAGGACAACGTGCTCGTCGAGCAGTCCTTCGTCAAGGACGCCTCGATGAGTGTCAAGGAGATGCTGCGGCAGGCCGACGCCGACGTGCGCACCTTCGTCCGCTTCGCCCTGGGTGAATGATTCGAGGGCGGATAGCGGATGGGGAAGGGCGGGGGGCCGATCCGTCGCTTTGGGCGGCGGCGCCGCACGTTGCCTTCCCTGGACTATCTTCGAAAGGGGCCCCTCCCGCCGTGGGGAGTGTGCCCCTTTTTTTGGGCCGTTGCAAAGGACCCGGCCCGGCTGTAGTTTCCGGTACCCAGGCGCAGAGGCAACACCATGAAGGACAAGCAGGCCAACACACCGCGCCCGCCCCGGTACCGGCGCGTGCTGCTTAAGCTCAGCGGCGAGGCCCTGCTGGGCAAACAGTCCTTCGGCATCGACCAGGACGTGTTGACGCGCTACGCGCAGGAGATCAAGCGCGTGGTGGAGGCCGGCGTCGAGGTGGCCATCGTCATCGGCGGGGGCAACATCTTCCGCGGGGTGGGCAACGCCTCGCACGGCATGACGCGCGCCCACGGGGACTACATGGGCATGCTCGCCACGATGATCAACGCGATGGCGCTGCAAGACGCCCTCGAACAGGCGGGGGTCTTCACCCGGCTGCAATCGAGCATCAAGATGGAACAGATCGCCGAACCGTTCATCCGGCGGCGGGCCATCCGCCACCTCGAAAAGGGCCGCGTGGTCATCTTCGGCGCCGGCACGGGCAACCCCTACTTCACCACCGACACGGCGGCGGCGCTGCGCGCCCTGGAGATCGACGCGCAGGTGCTGCTCAAAGGCACCCGCGTCGACGGCGTCTTCACCGCCGACCCCGAACGCGACCCGGCGGCCCGGCAGTACGCCACGATCCACGGCAGCGAAGTCATCCGGCGCGACCTGCGCGTGATGGACATGACGGCCTTCACGCTCTGCAAAGAATCCGGGATGCCCATCATCATCTTCAACGTGAACGAGCCGGGCAACCTGATGCGCGTGGTGCAGGGCGAACCCGCCGGCACCCTCGTCCACTGGGAAGACCCCCCTGCCGCCGAGTCCTCGCAAGCCTGACTGTTGGAGGCCGCGACCATGCTAGACGAACTGCTCGAACTGATCCTCGAAGACGCCCGGGAACACATGGAAAAAACCATGGACTTCCTGCGCTCCGAGCTGAACGCCATCCGCGCCGGACGCGCCACCCCCTCGATGCTCCAGAACGTCCGGGTGGAGTACTACGGCACGCAGACGCCGCTCAACCAGATGGCCTCCATCGGCGCGCCGCAGCCGGACCTGCTGGTGGTTCAGCCGTGGGACCGCTCTTCGCTGGCGGCCATCGAAAAGGCCATCATCGCCGAAAACCTGGGCCTCAACCCGGCCAACGACGGCACCATCATCCGCGTGCCGGTGCCCTCGCTCTCGGAAGAACGCCGCCGGGACCTGGTCAAGTCGGCCCGCGCGCGCGGCGAGGACGCCAAGATTGCCATCCGCAACATCCGCCGCCACGCCAAAGACGAGATCAAGACGACGCAGGAGCAGGAGAGCCTCTCGGAAGACATGCGCTACATGGCCGAAGAGCGCCTCCAGAGCCTCACCGACGAATTCGTCGGGCTGGTCGATAAAGTCCTCGCCCGCAAAGAAGAGGACATCATGGAAGTTTAGCGCGCAGGGACGCTTACCGTCGAAAAAATTAAAAGCGCCTTCTCCGAACCCGTCGCCGAGGGCGTAGTATATTTTTTGCCTTGCTGGCGCGCGCCAGACCAGCTAACGGGAGAGGTGCCGGAGTGGACGAACGGGCTCGCCTGGAAAGCGAGTGTACCCTCACCGGGGTACCGAGGGTTCGAATCCCTCCCTCTCCGCCGCAAAAGAGCCGAGCCGTGGGTTCGGCTTTTTTCGTTGAGCCAAACGAACGAGTGGGACTATGATTGCGAGCATGACCGGGTTCGGGCGGGGCAGCGCCCAGGAGGACGGCATCACGGCGACGGCCGAGATGCGCTCGGTGAACAACCGCTACCTCGACGTGGCCGTGCGCCTGCCCTCGGCCCTGGCCGCGCGCGAGACCGACGTGCAGGCGCTCCTGCGGCAGGCCCTCGAACGCGGACGCGTCAACGTGACGGTGCAGGTCGAGAAAGACGTAGAGGCCGACCTGCCCATTCGCGTCAACGAGAAGGCGGCGCGGGCCTACGGGCGCCTGCTCGAAGACCTGCGGCGGGCGGCGGGCATCGAGGCGCCGGTGAGCCTGGAGCACGTCGTCCGCTACAGCGAGGTCTTCACCGCCGCCGAGGAAGATCCCGCCGCGCTGGAGCGGATGTGGCGCGCTGTGGAGGCCGCCCTGGCCGAAGCCCTCGCGCAGATGCGCCGGATGCGACGGCAGGAGGGCCAGGCCCTCGAAGCCGACCTGGCCGCCCGCCTCGACGCCCTGGAGGACGGCCTGGCCCACGTAGAGGCGCGCGCGCCCGAACGCGTCGAAGAAGCCCGCCTGCGCCTGCGCGAACGCCTCGACGAACTGCTGGCCGATCAGCGCGTGGACCCCGAACGCCTCGAACAGGAACTCACCCTCCTGGCCGACCGGCTCGACGTGACGGAGGAGTGCGTGCGCCTGCGCTCGCACCTGGACCTCTTCCGCCAGGCCCTCGCCGCCGCCGAGCCGGTCGGGCGCAAGCTCAACTTCCTGGTGCAGGAGATCCACCGCGAAGTCAACACCATCAGCTCGAAAGCCAACGACGCGCAGGTGGCCCACGTGGCCGTGGCGATGAAGGAGGAAGTCGAGAAGATCCGCGAGCAGGTCCAAAACGTCGAATAATGGGGCAGGGCGGAGGGTGCTCGTGCGTCGCCCGATCCGCACTCCGCCCTCCCCAATCCGCCCTAGAACATGCCCAAGATCATCGCGCTGACGGCCCCGAGCGGATCCGGCAAGACCACCATCGCCCGGCGCGTGCTGGCGGCGTTTCCGGAGATGACGTTTTCGGTGTCGGCCACGACGCGCCCGCGCCGCCCCGGCGAGCGCCACGGCGTGCACTACTACTTCGTCACCGAGGCGCAATTCCGCCGGTTCATCGCCGAGGGCAAGCTCGTCGAGTACGAAGAGGTGTATCCGGGCCGGTTCTACGGGACGCTGCGCGCGGAGGTAGAGCGGGCCGCCCGTGCACATCCCGTCCTGCTCGACATTGAGGTCAAAGGCGCCCTGAACGTCAAGCGGATCTTCGGCGCTGAGGCGCTGATCATCTTCATCCGCCCGCCCTCGCTGGAGGTGCTGGCCCAACGCCTGCGCGAACGGGGCACCGAGGACGAGGCGAGCCTCCGCGAGCGCCTCGCCCGCGCCGAGACCGAACTGGGCTACGCCGCGCGCTTCGACGCCGTGGTGGTCAACGACGACCTCGAAGCAGCCGTCGAGGAAACGCTGCGCCTCGTTCGGCAGTTTTTGGGATGAGGGCAGCCCGCCCCGCAACGCGCTTCCCCACGACGAACCCATGCCGCCATGCCGGATCCCTCGAACGAGCGCCCGCTGGAAGGCCGCAAGCTGCTGCTGGGCGTCACCGGCAGCATCGCCGCGTACAAGGCCGCCGAGTTGATCCGCCTGTGCAAGAAGGCCGGGGCCGAGGTGCAGGTGTTGATGACGCCCGACGCGGCGCGCTTCGTCACGCCGCTGACGCTCGGCACGCTCTCCGAGCGCGAGGTGCTCGTCGAGATCTTCCCCGACAACGAAGCAGGAAGCTGGACGAAGCACGTCAGCCTCGGCCTCTGGGCTGACCTGTTCGTCATCGCCCCGGCCACGGCGCAGACCCTGGCGAAGCTGGCCCACGGCTTCAGCGACACGATGCTCACGGCCACGGCGCTGGCCGCCCGCTGCCCGCTGCTCGTCTGCCCGGCGATGGACCACGACATGTTCCTGCACCCGGCCACGGCGGCCAACCTGGAGCGCCTGCGCGGCTTCGGCTACGAGGTCATGGATCCCGGCTACGGCGCGCTGGCCAGCGGCCTGGTCGGGCACGGGCGCATGCCGGAGCCGGAAGAGATCTTCGCCCGCCTCCTCGAGAGGCTGCGCGCGGCGGGGGCGCTCTCGGGCCGGCACGTGCTCGTGACCGCCGGCCCCACGCGCGAGGCGTTCGACCCGGTGCGCGTGCTCACCAACCCTTCGACGGGCACGATGGGCTACGCCATGGCCGAGGCCGCAGCCCGGCGCGGCGCCCGCGTCACCCTCGTCAGCGGCCCGACGGCCCTGGCCGCCCCCGCCGGCGTCGAACGCATCGACGTGAACACCGCCGAGGAGATGCACCAGGCCGTGCTGGCCCACCAGGACGCCGACCTGGTCCTCATGGCCGCCGCCGTGGCGGACTATGCGCCCCTCGAACCCGCCGCCTCCAAAATCAAAAAACAAGACGGCGAACTTACGATCCGTCTGCGCCGCACGCCCGACATCCTGGCCGCCCTCGGCAGGCAAAAACGCCCTGGCCAGACGCTCGTCGGCTTTGCCATGGAGACCGACGACGGCCCCGCCAACGCCCGGCGCAAACTCGCGGCCAAGAACCTGGACTGGATCGTCCTCAACGATCTCAACGAGGCCGGCGCCGGCTTCGGCACCGGCACCAACCGCGTCACGCTCATCCACCGTTCGGGCCGCGCCGAAGACCTGCCGCAGCTTCCCAAACGCGCCGTCGCCGAGATGCTGCTCGACCGCATCCTCGGCGCCGAGGCGTAACTCCGCACGTCGGATGACGGATTTCCCCACCCTCTCGTGGGCTTTTTGTTGAAAACTTGGCGCGCCCGGTGCCGGCCCTCGCGTCGAAAAAGCTTGTGAAACGCCTCGCGGAAGGGTACCTTGTGGGTTGGAAGGGAAAGGAACGTGAAGCTCTGCGGTATGCGCACCGTGCTGGAAACCCTCAGAAGCGCGCTGGCGCACGAACAGGCGCTCTCGGGATGGCACCTGCCCCTGGGCGATCCGCCGGTGGAGGCCGACGCTGCCGCAGCCGGAGACGCCGCCGCCAACCCCGCGCCGGCGCCGCAGCGGCTCCGTACGCCCCCCGCAGAACCCGCCGACGTGATGGCTACCTTAGATTTATTCGGCCAGGAGATCGACCCGCGCGACGACCCGGCGCGCTCGCCCTGGGAGCGCATCGCCGCCCTCATCCCGAAAGACTCGCCGCTGCACGGGATGAGCACGCTCGAAGAAGTCACCGCCTACGTCGCCGGCACCGTGCTCATCCCCATCGACGAAGCCCGCCTCAACCCCGTCATGGGCGTGGGCGACCCCCACGCCGATCTGGTCATCATCGGCGAGGCGCCGGGGGCCGACGAGGACCGCACCGGCGAGCCCTTCACGGGCCGCGCCGGGCAACTGTTGAACAAAATCCTGGAGGCCATCCACTTTCGCCGCGAGGACGTCTACATCACCAACATCCTCAAGAGCCGCCCGCCCAACAACCGGGATCCGCTGCCCGCCGAAGTGGCCGCGCACCTGCCCATTCTCTACAAGCAGCTGACCCTCATCAAGCCCAAGATCCTCCTGTGCGTGGGCAAGACGGCGGGCAACGCGCTGCTCGGTCGCAGCTCCTCGCTGGCCAACCTGCGCGACCGCCTCCACGACTTCTACGGCCTCCCACTGCTCGTGACCTACCACCCGGCGGCACTGCTGCGTAACCCCCAGTGGAAACGCCCCACCTGGGAAGACGTCAAGCTGCTGCGCACCCGGTACGATCAGCTGGTGAACGCCTGACCTTTCGACCTTTCGATCTTCGGATTGCCCCGTCCCCATGTCAGAACCGGACGACCAGACCCCGCGCCGCCTCAGCATCGACGACGAAGGCCAGCGCTACCCGCTCGAAAAGATGACGGGCGGCGGGCGGCCGCGCCGCGCCTCGATCCGCAGCATCCACGAGCAGTCGGGCCGCGTGCCGCCCCAGGCCACCGACGTCGAGCAGAGCGTCCTGGGCGCCATGCTCATCGAGCGCGAGGCCATCCCCCGCGCCATCGAAATCCTCACGCCCGACGCCTTCTACCTGGCCAAGCACCAGACGATCTACCTGGCGATGCTGAGCCTCTTCGAGCGCGGCAACCCGGTGGACCTGATCACGCTGACCGAAGAACTCAAGCGGCGCGGCCAACTCGACGACATCGGCGGGGCGTACTACCTGACGGAACTGACCACGCAGGTGGCCTCGGCGGCCAACGTCGAATACCACGCGCGCATCATCGCCGAGAAGTCGCTCCTGCGCAAGATGATCGAGACGATGACGGTGCTCGTGGGGCAGGCCTACGACGCCGGCGCCGACGCCTTCGAACTGCTCGACCTGGCCGAGAGCGACATCTTCCGCATCTCCGAGACGCAGTTGCGCAAGGCCGCCTCGTCGATGAACGAGGTCTTGAAGAGCACGCTGGCGCACCTGGAGTCCATCCACGGACGCGAGGGCGGCATCACCGGCGTGCCCAGCGGCTTCACGCGCCTCGACGAGTTGACCGGCGGCTGGCAACGGTCGGACCTGATCATCGTCGCCGCTCGGCCGTCGATGGGAAAAACAGCCCTGGCTATGGCCTGCGCGCGGAATGCGGCGTTGCACCCGGAGCGTCCTACGGGCGTGGTAGTCTTTTCGCTGGAGATGAGCGCGCAGCAACTGGCCCAGCGCCTGCTGACCTCCGAGGCGCGCGTCAACGCGCAGGCCGCGCGCACGGGCCGCCTCAGCGAAGAGGACTGGCCGCGCCTGGCCCGCGCCGCCGGACGCCTCAGCGCCGCTCCCATCTTCATCGACGACACGCCGGGCCTGGGCATCCTGGAACTGCGCGCCAAGTGCCGCCGCCTCAAAGCCGAGCACGACATCGGGCTGGTCATCGTCGATTACCTGCAACTCATGCACGGGACCATCAACAGCCGCAATGCCAACCGCGAGCAGGAAATCGCGCAGATCTCGCGCTCGTTGAAGTCGCTTGCCAAAGAACTCGACGTGCCGGTCCTCGCGCTCTCGCAGCTCTCGCGCGCCGTCGAAACGCGCGGCGGCGACAAGCGCCCGCAGCTCTCGGACCTGCGCGAGTCGGGCTGCCTGACGGGCGAGACGCTGATTCCCATGGCCGATACCGGCCGGCGTGTGCCTATCCGCGATCTTGCAGGAACCTCTGGCTTCGCAGTCTGGGCGCTGAACCGGCAAACGCACAAGCTGGAGCGCGCCCTCGTCAGCAAGGCCTTTTCGACGGGCACGAAGCCGGTCTACCGACTCACGACGCAACTGGGCCGGCAGATCCGCGCAACCGGCAATCACAAGTTTCTAACGATCCGGGGCTGGAAACGGCTCGACGAACTGCGCCTCGGCGAGCGGATGGCCCTGCCACGGCGCCTGGATTGCGCTCAGGCCCAACGCATGTCTGAGGCGGAACTAGCCCTGCTCGGCCACCTCATCGGTGATGGCTGCACGCTTCCCAGGCATAGCATCCAGTACACCACCCGTGAACGCGATCTGGCACAGCTTGTCGTTGATCTTGCCACTCAAGTCTTCGATGAAGAGGTCGCGCCGCGCATCCATGCTGAACGGAGCTGGTATCAAGTCTACCTCACCTCCACACGGCACCACACGCACGGCGTAAGAAGTGCCGTGAGCGCATGGTTGGAATCGTTGGGCGTCTGGGGACTGCGGTCGCACGAAAAACGAGTTCCTGAACGTGTCTTCCAACAGGCAAGTGATGGCATTGCACACTTCCTCCGGCACCTTTGGTCTACCGACGGCTGCATCCAATTGCGCGGCGCTCAGCGAGCTTACCCTGCCATTTACTATGCATCCAGCAGCGAGCAACTTGGGCGTGACCTCCAGGCGTTGCTGCTTCGCTTAGGCATCAATGCTCGCCTAAAGCGTCTCCCGCAAGGCAGAAAGGGACGTGATCAATTTCACGTCATCGTAAGCGGGAGTGAGGATATCGAACGATTCGTGCAGTGTGTCGGGGCGGTAGGACGCTATAAAACGCAGGCACTGGATGGGGTCCGCACTTTCATCTTGAAGAAGACGGCCTATACCAACCGCGACTTGATTCCAAGCGACGTATGGCAACAACTGGTGAAACCTGCCATGGAGCAGGCCGGCATGACGCACCGCCAACTGCACCAAGAGTTGGAAATGGCCTACAGCGGCATGACGAACTTCAAGCAAAATGTTAGTCGTGAGCGGGCCGCCCGCGTGGCGCAAGCGGTCTCCTCCGATGAACTGCTGTCGTTAGCAGAGAGCGATATCTACTGGGACAAGATAGCGTCTATCGAATCGGACGGCGTGGAGGAAGTCTTCGACCTTACCGTGCCGGGACCGCACAATTTCGTAGCCAACGACGTCATCGCGCACAACTCCATCGAGCAGGACGCCGACGTAGTGGCCTTCATCTACCGCGCCGAGCGCTACGGCATCACCGTCGATGAAAACGGCAACTCTACCGAGGGCCTCGGCGAGATCATCATCGGCAAGCAGCGCAACGGGCCGGTGGGCAACGTGACGCTGGCCTTCGTGCACCAGTTTGCCCGCTTCGAGAACCTGACGACCTACTACGCCCCGCCCGGCGACGGCTTCGACACGCCCGCGCAGGCGCCCATCCCGCCCCTCGACGACGCGCCGTTCTGATGGCGCTGCCGGCACGGGAGATCGTGCGTCAAGATCCCATGAACGCGCCGCCCGCATGATCCAAATCGGGGCGAGAAAGCGTATGGACAGGTAGACGGCTCTTTGATTCCTGACCGGCCCTGCCATGAACCCTCCCTCGAAGCATCCTTCCTCGCTGACGGTGTTCGTCTACACCACGCTGACCCTGATCGCCCTGTTGCTCCAGGCGTTCGGGATCGTGTAGCCGCCGGCGCCCGGCATGGGCGTGCCATCAAAAAAAGCCCCCCTGCAACGTCAGCAGGCGGGGCCGTGGAAGAGGTGACGGGCGGATTCGAACCGCCGTACGAGGCTTTGCAGGCCTCTGCCTAGCCACTCGGCCACGTCACCAGGTGCTCCGGTAGATAATATCGACGCGCACGGGAGTTCCCTCCTCGCAAAGCGCGGCACGCCCGGCAGGACTCGAACCTGCAACCTGCGGATTAGAAGTCCGCTGCTCTATCCCGTTGAGCTACGGGCGCAGGCGGTGAAAGAACACGTCGGGGCGGCCGGATTCGAACCGGCGACCTTCTGCTCCCAAAGCAGACGCGCTAACCGGACTGCGCCACGCCCCGCTTTCGATGTCGGATGGGGGATGGACGGCACCCGATCCGCCCTCCGGATGCCGCAGGCTCAGGAACGGGCCGCTTTGAGTTCGTCTTGCACGGCTTCGAGCGGCACCATCTTCTGGCGGAAGCTGTACTGGCCGTTGGGCTTCTTGTGCGCCACCACCAGCTTGGCCATGCTCCGGCCCGTCTCTTTCTGCTTGCGGACCTTGTCGCCGAAGGTCTGTTTCTTTGCCATCGTTACTTGATCTCCCGGTGGATGGTGTGCTTGCGTAGCACCGGATTGTACTTACGCAGTTCCAGGCGCTCGGGCGTGTTACGACGGTTCTTCATCGTCGAGTAGCGCGAGGTGCCCGGCGCCTCGGTACACTCCAGCGTGATCTGAAGGCGAATGTCTTTTCCTTTCTTGGCCATGGTCTCGTCTGGCTAGGCAGGGATGCAGCGCGCGCGCCGGCGGGGCGTCAGACCTTGACGCCCTGCTTGCGGGCCTCCTCCAGCACCGCCTTGATCCCTTTCTTGTTGATCGTCTTGATCGTCTGGGCCGACACGCGCAGCGTCACCCAGCGCTTCTCTTCCGGGAGGTAGAACCGCTTCTTGTGCAGGTTGACGTCGAAGCGGCGCTTGGCCTTGTTGTGGGCTTTCGAGACGTGGTTGCCCGTCATCGGGGCCTTCCCCGTCAGTTGATCTTTGCGAGCCATCGTTGCGTTCCCTGGATCCTTCGGAGGGCGCCGGGCCACCGCCCGGACGCTGAGACAGAAAGAGCCGCTGGCGCGGCCCAAGTCTTTCAAGATAAAGAATCTGCTTCCCGAAAAGCAATCGCCGGCAGCGGCGGGCGCGCCTCCGGGGGCCGAATTCTTTATGAACAGCGCCCCTTTCTAGCGCCCACGGCCCGAAAGGTTTCTTAAGAACCCGTGGATTCAGCGTTCCATCTGCACGGCGTGGGCCGGTTCGATGGCGGCGGCGCGGGCTGCCGGGTAGAGCGAGGCCAGCACGCACAGCCCGAATGAGACCGTCGCGATCACCGCCAGGTCGAAGAGCCGGATCGAGACGGGGTAGGCGTCGATCAGGAACGACTCGGCGCCCAGCAGCGGCACCAGCCCGAAGTGTTGTTGCAGCAGCGCCAGCGTCAGCCCCACGGCGAAGCCGAGGCCCGCGCCCAGCGCCCCGATGAGCACGCCTTCGAGCAGAAAAATGCGACGGACGTTGCGCCGCGAGACGCCCAGCGCCTGCAACACGCCCACGTCGCGCCGCTTCTCGATGACCACCATCGTCAGCGAGCCGACGATGTTGAAGGCCGCCACCACGCAGATGAGCACCAGGATGACGGAGGCGCCCCACTTCTCCAGGCGCATCACGTCGTAGAGCGACTTTTGCAGGTCGTACCAGGTGAAGACGGCGAAGCGCTGCGGATCGAGCCGCTGCTGGAGGGCGGCCTTGACGGCGTCGGCGCGGTTGAGGTCGTCCAGGCGCAGTTCGACGCCCGAGACGCGGTCGCCCATGCGGAAGAGGCGGCGGGCTTCGTCGAGGCCGATGAAGACGTGGTTCTCGTCGTAGGCGTCGTCGAGCTGGTAGAGGCCGCGCACGTCGAAGCGGGCCAGGTCGGGCGCGCCGAAGACCTGCGTGAGCATGCGCTCGATGCCGGGCGCCGAGAGCAGGGCCACCTGGCTACCGGCCGCGGCGCCGGGCACCACCGCCAGCCGCTGCGCCAGGTTCATGCCCATCACGAGGCCCGGCTCGCCTGCGCGGCGGTCGAGGCTGAAGCTGCCCAGGCCCGTCCGCGCCACCACGTCGCTGACGCCCCGGAGCGTGGCCGGATCGACGCCGCGCACCACGACGACCTTGTTGGCCTCGCCGCTGCCCTCGTGCACCAGCAGCGCCTTGCCTTCGACGTACGGCGAGGCGTGCGCCACGTAAGGCACCGAGAGCGCCAGCGCCGTCAGCGAGTCGGCCCCGGCCAGGCCGCGCTCCGAAGCGCTGGTGATGCGAACGTGCGGGTCGAGCGAGACGAGCAGGTCGCGCACGATGTCGTAGAACCCGTTCATCACCGAGAGCACCACGATGAGCGCCGCCACGCCGAGCGAGACGCCGGCGATCGAGATCCCGGTGATGACCGAGATCAGCGTGACCTGCTTGCGGCTGGCCAGATAGCGCCGTGCGATGAGCAGACGAAAGCCCACTGGTCGATGGCGGATGGTGGATGGCTGGGTGCGGCGTGCAGGAGGGCACCGGCTGCGGCGACCCCCGGCCATCAACCCGCCGGGCGCCGCCGGGGATCCATCCTCTATCCGCAATCCGAAATCCTCAGAGCCTCGGCTTCGGATCGGTGAAGAGGTCGGCGGCGACGGCGGCGGGGGTGTCGAGGTGGTCGGTGAGGATGGCGACGGCGGCGCCGACGGCTTCTTTGCGCGTGGCGAGGTGGAGGGGACCTCCGGGCGCGGCGTGCTCCTCGTAGCCGGTCCAGGCGAAGCGGCCCTCGCGCCCGCTCTGGAGCCGGTAGGCCCACTGCCGGAGGCGCCCGGTGGCCGCGTCGACGAAGAGCCAGTACTGGTCGCCCGGCGTCATCCCCACGTCGTCGAAGGCCAGGTGGAGCACGTAGGTGGCGGCGTCGGACGAGTCGGGCACGTAGGCGCGGCGCACGCCGGGGTCGAAGAGTTTGAGGGGCACGAGCAGCCAGTAGGTGTCGTTGATGAAGCGGCCGTAGGCTTGCTCCATCATGCGCGCGCTCTGGGACGTGTCGAGGGGGGCGCCGTTGAGGTAGGCCGTGCCCTGCCGCGTGTTGACGTTGAAGAGGACGACGTAGGTGGTGTCCACGCCGCCGGGCATCTCGATGCGGTAGGCGCCGGAGCGCCGATCCCAGAGATGCTTGACGGGGGGCCGCGCCACGCCCTCGCGCTCGGAGCCGAAGTTGAACCGGAGGTAGGGCAACGAGGCCCAGGCCGCCGGCCCGCCGTGCGCCTCGTAGACGCGCATCGCAAGGCTGTCGGCGCGGGTTTCGAGGGCGGGCATCCCGGCGGCGGGCGGCTCGGCGGCGGGTGCGCACCCGGCGGCCAGCAAAAGCGCGACGGCGAGGACGGCAAAAAAGCGGCAGGTTCGAAGCATGGCGATGGGGGTGAAGGAGACGATTTCGGGGGCGCGATGCAAGCCCCTCAAAATAGGCTTTTTATTTGGAAGAGTGCCAGAACAAAGCGCCGGGCCGACGGTTTTGTTGCCTATCCCGAAGTGATGCCGACGGGCGCCATGACCCACCATTACGCTGCACGCCGCCTCGCTCTGCTGCTGCTCTGCCTGGCCGTGAGCCTGGCCACCGGGCCTGCCCGGGCGCAGGAAAAAGCCGAAGAACCGGCCAACCAGCAGGCCGCCGACAACCCCTACGGCACCGGCGCGGGCTTCGAAGTCCTGCTGACTAACCACGGCTTCGGCATTGGCGGCTACTACAGCGGCAAAGTCGGCCCCACCACCTCGCTGCTTTTCGAGGCGAGCCTGGGCGCGGGCAAGGACGAGCGCGAACTCAAGTTTTTCAGCCAGTTCGGCAGCGGCTTCATCCCCAACAAGCGCAACTACTTCCTGATGCTGCCGGTGCACCTGGGCGTCCAGCAGCGGCTCTTCTCCGAAAGCATCGAAGACAACTTCCGGCCCTACCTCCAACTCTCGGCCGGGCCCACGCTCGGCTGGGAGTACCCGTACTTCCGAGACGCCAACGGCGACGACCGCTACGACGACGACATCGACCGCCGCTACGACGCCTTCTCGGCCTTCCCCAGGGGCAGCCTGCGCTTCGGCCTCGGCGGTATGGTGGCCCTGGGCGCCTACTTCGGCTTCAGCCGCAAAGCCACGCAGGGCGTCCGCTTCGGCTACGCCTTCAACTACTTCTTCGAGGGCGTGCAACTGCTGGAGCCGGACATCAAAGAGGCGCAGCACTTCTTCCGCACCCCCGTCATCAGCATCATCTTCGGGCGGCTCTTCTGATGCGGCCGCCGCCTCCGAACGATTCAGACGTTGAAGCGGAAGAGGATCACGTCGCCGTCCTGGACGACGTAGTCTTTACCTTCGGAGCGCATGGCCCCGGCGCTGCGGGCGGCGGCTTCGGAGCCGTACCGGTCGAAGTCCTCGAAGGCGATGGTCTCGGCGCGGATGAAGCCGCGTTCGAAGTCGGTGTGGATCTCGCCGGCGGCCTGCGGGGCGCGGGTGCCCCGGTGGAGGGTCCAGGCGCGCGTCTCCTTGGGGCCGGTCGTGAAGAAGGTGATCAGGTCCAGCAGGTCGTAGGCGGCCTGGACGAGGCGTTCGAGGCCGGAACGCCGCAGGCCCATCGCCTCCAGAAACGCCTGCCGCTCGTCCACGTCGAGTTCGGCGATCTGGGCTTCGACGTCGGCGCAGACGACGATGACGCGGGCGTCTTCGAGGGTGGCGATCCTGCGGACGGCCTCGACGTGCACGTTGCCGCCGGGCAGATCGTCCTCGGCCACGTTGGCGGCGTAGAGGACGGGCTTGCCGCTGAGCAGGAAGAGCGCGCGCAGCCAGGCGGCTTCCTCCGGACGCGCCTCGAAGGTGCGCACCGGGTTGCCCTGGTTCAGATAATCCCGCAGCCGCTCGTAGAAGGCCAGCTCGTCCCGAATTTTCTTCTCGCCGCTCTTGGCCGCCTTCGCCGTGCGTTCGATGCGCTTTTCGAGGGATTCGAGATCCTTCAGCAGCAGTTCGGTTTCGACGATCTCGATGTCGCGGGTGGGATCGACCGTGCCGGAGACGTGCACCACGTTGTCGTCTTCGAAGCAGCGGACGACGTGGATGATGGCGTCCACCTCGCGGATGTGCCCGAGGAACTGGTTGCCCAGCCCTTCGCCCTTCGAGGCGCCCGCCACCAACCCGGCGATGTCGAGGATCTCGAGGGTGGTGGGCGTCAGCTTGGGCGCGCCGGTGATCTCGTTCAGCCGGCGCAGGCGCGCGTCCGGCACCGGCACGACGCCCACGTTCGGCTCGATGGTGCAGAACGGGTAGTTGGCCGACTCGGCCCCGGCGTTGCTGAGCGCGTTAAAGAGGGTAGACTTGCCCACGTTGGGAAGCCCGACGATGCCACAACGAAGCGCCATCTTTGCACGCTGGAAAGGAATCTGTTCATACGGACGAGGGGCGGCGGCGCCCCGAACCCGACCGCCGCTTATCGAAAACCGCCCTGATTGTTCCACCGGCGCGGCGGACCTTCCGGCGCCTTGGCGGGGTACTTTCGGGAGAACGCCCTCCACGAAACCTGCTCCGGGAGCCGCCATGAGGCGCGCCTGCTCCATCGGTCGAGTGCTGGTGCTGGCGGCGCTGCTGGGGCTGCCGCAGGCGGGCGCGGCGCAACCGGGCGCTGCCGGCGGGCGCTACGTGCAGGGCGGGCTGGTCGTGCTGCCGGGCGTGGGGCTGTCGGTGGGCTACGTCGGGCCGCGTAGCTTCTACACCGTCGAGGGCCTGCTCTACGCCGACGCCTCGCCGCCGTTCGGGGGGAGAGAGTCCAGCCTCCAGGTCTCGGCCGGCCTCGGCGTGGCGCTCCGGCCCCTGGGCGTGCTGCGCACCATCGGCGGCGCCAGCTACGCCTACGACGTCGACTTCGGCCTGCGCTTCGGCCCCAGCCTCTTCTTCGCCAGCAGAACCTCGCGCGCGCGCAAGAACCAGCAGTTCAGCCTCTTCCTCGAACCCTTTCTGCGCTTCAGCACCCGCGCCCGTAGCGGGCGCATCTTCTTCGTCGAAGCGGGCACGCAACGGCCCCTGCTGCGCGCCGGCCTCTGGTTCCGCCTCTGAGAGCGCCGTTAGCCGGCGTAGGCGACCATCACGAACTCGCGTTCGGGCAGGCGGATGGCCGTCAGGCGGCCCATCCGTGGGTGCATGTAATAGACGCAGCCGGTGTCGATGTCGATGAGCCTGTCGCGGTTGAGGGGTTCGGGGCGGGGCGTGTGGCCGCAGATGACGGGCTTCTCCCAGGCCAGCACGTCGGCTTCGAGGTGGTCGCGTTCCCAGAGGAAGACCTCCGCGTCGCAGTGCGCGAGGTTCTCGGCGATGGTCAGTTCGGGCCGCAGGCCCGCGTGGACGAAGAAGAAGCCGGGAGCGTCGTAGTAGAGCCGGGTCTGGCGCACGAAGTCGATGTGGGCCGGGGGGATGTGGACGTGGCGTTCCTCGTCGGTGTAGCTGCGCATGGTTGCCAGGCCGCCGTTCATGCCCCAGAGTTGGAAGTCGCCGCCGTCGAGGTATTCGAGCATGAGCGCCTCGTGGTTGCCGCGCAGGAAGGTGCAGCGTTGCGCCTGCCGCAAGGCCAGCAGCCGGTCGATGACGCCCTTGGAGTCGGGTCCCCGGTCGATGTAATCGCCGATGAAGACGAGGTGGTCGTCGTCGGTGGGAGCCAGGCGCTCGATCAGGGCGTCGAGCGTGGCGACGCAGCGGTGAATGTCTCCTATGGCGATGAGTCCCATGGAAAGGACGCGCGACGTTTGGGCGGGCCGGTCAGGGCGCCAGGCGGTCGCTGATCGACTGCGTGCCGACCAGGCCCCGGCCCGATTTCTTGAGGCGCTGCTGCTGCTGCAATTCGAGCACGGCGGCGTCGAGGATCCCGTTGATGAACTTGCCGCTGTTGTCGGTGCTGTAGCGCTTGGCGAT
>JBFGTT010000002.1:0-21451 GCA_041565995.1 Rhodothermales bacterium | reverse complement strand
GACGTTGACGGTGCGCGTGGCCGTGGTCATGTTGCCCGAGGCGTCGGTGGCCTTGTACGTGACGGTGTAGGTGCCCGGCGTAGCCGTATCGACCGTGCCCGTGATCGCCAGCGATGGGCTGGGATCGCAGGTGTCGGTGACGACGGCGCCCGGCTCGACGTAGGCGTCGACGGCGCATTCGAGCGTCATCGGGTTGGGGCCGTTGAGGGTGATGACGGGCGGCGTGGTGTCGACGACGTTGACGGTGCGCGTGGCCGTGGTCATGTTGCCCGAGGCGTCGGTGGCCTTGTAGCTGACCGTGTACGTCCCCGGCGTCGACGCATCGACCGTGCCCGTAGTCACGACCGACACCGAGCCGTCGCAGGCGTCGGTGGCGGTGGCGCCCAGCTCCACGTAGGGCGTGGGGCATTCGAGCGTCGTCGGGTTGGGGCCGTTGAGCGTCACCACCGGCGGCGTGGTGTCCTGGACGGTGATCACGACCTGGTCGGTGTCCGTCGCCCCGTCGTCGTCTTCCACCGTCAGCGTGATCGTATGCGTGCCCTTCGCCAGCGTCACCGTCGGCCCGACGCCGGTGGCCGTACCGAAGGGGCCGGTCCAGGTGTAGGTGAGCGGGTCGCTGTCGGGATCGCTCGATCCGGAGCCGTTGAGCGTCGCAGAGGTGCCGCCGGGGCTGGTGCATTCGAGGGTCTGATCCGGCCCGGCGTCGGCCACCGGCGGCTGGTTGGCAGGATCTTCGCTTTGGATGGTCGCCGTGCCAAACTGATCGTCGATAAAGAAGCACGGCGGCCCGACGGAGGGAGAAGCCTGTTCCCCGACGAAGCCGATGATGAGTTCCAGGTCGAAGGTCTCGTCAGGTTCGAAGTCGTTGTCGTCGAGGATTGTGGCTACGATGTTGTAGGTCTCCGTGCCGGTGCCGCCGACGACGACAAAGTTCGTGGTGGGGCCTCCTTGGTCGACGTAGTCGCTGCCGGCGGTGGCCGTTCCGTCGTTGAGCCGATAATAGATGGTTGCATTGACCCTTGTAGGGCAATCGCAGGTGACGACGAAGGTGGCAGTCCCAGCGGTCTCGCTCACAACCGGGTTGCTGATACCGGTGATACGTGACGGCCCCTCGCCGGGCAGATTGCAGTCCTGGCCCTGTGCCACGGTTGCCCAGAAGCCGCTGAGGAGCAGGACGAGGGCCAGGGAGAAGGTAGTTCGTAGCGATTTCATTGTCGTGTTGATTGGTGGTTGGGTCGCGAGACTCCTTTTGCGCGAGGACCGCGCAGGTGAGGGGAGGCGGGCATGCGAGCGCTTCTCTCGCAGCGAACGTCGAACTTACTTCACGGCAGGGGATCTTCCAACGCTCAATGTGTACTTAAGCCGACAATTATTTTTGCGCCAGGCCCGCCGTGCCCGGCGTCCTCCCTGCGGCGGAACGGGAGAGGTATACGCCGCATTTCGTAGCTTCCGGCAGCTTCGCCCTTCACGCTCAAGTCCCACGCCGATGCAACGGATCCGAACGGTGCGCGCGATGCAGGCGCTGGCCGACGCCGAACGCGCCGCCGGCAAGACGCTGGCGCTGGTGCCCACGATGGGCGCCCTGCACGCCGGCCACCTGGCCCTCGTCGAAGAAGCCCGGCGGCTGGCCGACCACGTCACCGTCTCCATCTTCGTCAACCCCACGCAGTTCGGCCCCGGCGAAGACTTCGCGCAGTATCCGCGCACGCTGGAGCAAGACCTGGCGGCGCTCGAAGCCGTCGGCGGCGTCGAGGCGGTCTTCGCACCTTCCGTCGAAGAGATGTATCCGGACGGGCAGGACGGGCAGCGCACGTGGGTCGTGGTCGAAGCGCTCGACGCGCACCTGTGCGGGCGCTACCGGCCCGGCCACTTCCGGGGCGTCGCCACGGTCGTCGCCAAGCTCTTCTACGCGTGCCGGCCGCACGTGGCCGTCTTCGGACGCAAGGACGCGCAGCAGTTTCTCATCCTGCGCCGCATGGCGCGCGACCTCAACCTCGGCGTCGAGGTCGTCGGCGTGCCCATCGTGCGGGAGGCCGACGGGCTGGCGCTCTCCTCGCGCAACGTCTACCTGACGCCTTCGCAGCGGCGGCAGGCCGGGGTGCTCTCGCAGGCCGTCGCGGCGGCCCGCCAGGCGATTGCGCGGGGGGAACAGCACCCGGCGGTTCTTGTTGAATCGATGCGCAAAATCATGGCGCAGGCGCCCGAAGCGCAGGTCCAGTACGCCGAGGTCGTCGACGTCGAGACCCTCGCGCCGCTCGACCGCATTGCGCCGGGTCAGGAGGTGCTGGCCGCCGTCGCGGTCTTCTTCGGCCAGACCCGCCTGATCGACAACGCCTTCGCGCGGGCGCCCGAACGACCGTCCGATTAGCCCTCGGAACCGATGACCGTTACGATGTTCAAAGCGAAGCTGCACCCGCTTCGCGTGACGCAGGCCGAACTCTACTACGAAGGCTCGATCACCATCGACGAGGAACTGCTGGAGACGGCCGGCATCCTGCCCTACGAAAAGGTGCAGGTGGTCAACGTCAACAACGGCGCGCGCCTGGAGACCTACACCATCCCCGGCGCGCGCGGCAGCCGCGTCGTGTGCATGAACGGCCCCGCCGCCCGCCTGGCCGCCCAGGGCGACCGCATCATCGTCATCTGCTACGCCGACATGACGCCCGCCGAGGCCCGCCGCCACCGCCCCCGCGTGGTGCTCATCGACAAGGATAACAATCCCAAGGAGATCCTCGAACTCAACGACGGCGTCCACCCGCCGGACCTCTCGAAGGAGTTTTCGATGGAGCTCTTCACCTCCTGAACGGCGCCGACGTGCTCCGCAGAGGGATGCTGCCGCCGTGGCGTCCCTTTTTTTGTTGGCCGGAGCGCCCGCCTCCAACCGTTTTGCCGATGCGCCTTCGTTTCGTCCTGCTGCTCAGCCTGCTCGCTCCTGTGGCCGCCGCTCAGCCTGCGGCGCGGCTATTTCCGGTGGTCGAGGACGGGAAATTCGGATTCATCGACGCGCAGGGGCAGGAGGTGATACCGCCGCAGTTCGAGGCGGGGCTGGCCTCCACGGAAGGGCTGGCAGCGGTGCAGATTGCAGGCCGCTGGGGCTTCGTCGACGGCGCGGGCGCGCTGGCGGTCGATACGCGCTTCGACGAGGTCTTCCCCTTCGCCGAAGGCCGCGCCCGCGTGCGCCTGGGCGACCGCTGGGGCTTCGTCGACGCCGAAGGGCGCACCGTCGTGGCGCCCGCCTACGCCGAGGCGCTCGACTACGCCGAAGGCCGCGCGCCCGTCCGGACGGCCACGAGCGGCCTGGCCCGCCGCCGCCCCGGCTGGGGCTACCTCGACCGCGACGGGCAGCCGGTCGTCGAGGCGACCTTCGAGCGGGCGCTGCCGTTCTCCGACGGCCTGGCCGCCGTGCAGGTCTTCCGCAAGATCCTCTTCGTCAGCCTGGGCGCGCGCTGGGGGTTCATCGACTACGCGGGAGCGTGGGCCGTCGAGCCGCGCTTTACCTCGGCGCGCGGTTTTACCGAGGGGCTGGCGCTGGTGCAGGAGGGCCGTCGCCTCGGCTACATCGACACCACGGGCGCCTTCGTCCTGGAGGCGCCCTACGCGCGGGCATTTCCCTTCGCCGAAGGCCGCGCCCGCGTCGCCGACGAGGAGGCGGGCTGGGGCTTCATCGACCGGCAAGGCCGCGCCGTCATCCCGCCGCAATACGACTACGCCGACGACTTCGCCGAGGGGCTGGCGCTGGTGCGCGCCGACGGCAGGTGGGGCTTCGTCGACGCCGAGGGCCGCCCGGTCATCCCGCCGCGCTTCGAGCGGGCGCGCAGCTTCCACGGCGGCCTGGCCTACGTCACGCTCGACGGACGCCCCGCCTACATCGACCGCACCGGCGCGCTGGTGTGGCAAGCGGAGTGAGAGGATCGAAGATCGAGGATAGATTGCGCTGCCAGCCTGCCCGCGATTCTCCATCCTCGAAACAGCTCCCCACAAGACGCGAGGCGCAACGCTTGAACCTGACGTCGTATGAAACCGGAGGGTGCCCTGGAGGCGCTACGACGTGCCTTCCGGCTTCCCGTTGTCGTCGTTGAAGCGTTCGTAGGCGTCGATGATGTCCATGACGAGGCGGTGGCGCACCACGTCGCCCTTGTCGAAGTAGACGAAGTCGATGCCCTCGATGCCTTCGAGGATGCGTCGGGCTTCGAGCAGGCCGCTCTGGCTGCGGCTGGGCAGGTCGATCTGCGTGGCGTCGCCGGTGATGATGGCGCGGCTGTTGACGCCCAGGCGCGTCAGGAACATCTTCATCTGCAGCGCGGTGGCGTTCTGCGCTTCGTCCAGGATGACGAAGGCCGAGTTGATCGTGCGGCCCCGCATGTAGGCCAGCGGCACGATCTCGATGATGTGTTGCTCCATGAAGGCGCGCAGCTTGTCCGG
This sequence comes from Rhodothermales bacterium, assembly GCA_041565995.1. Classification (GTDB taxonomy): domain Bacteria; phylum Bacteroidota; class Rhodothermia; order Rhodothermales; family JBFGTT01; genus JBFGTT01. The sequence continues at coordinate 17,029 of JBFGTT010000002.1, read as the reverse complement.
CGGCAGCATGTCTTCGAGCGCGTCGTAGAGCGGGCGCAGGTACGGATCGACCTTCTCGCGGAAGTCGCCGGGGAGAAAGCCCAGCCGTTCGCCGGCTTCGACCGCCGGGCGGCACAGCACGATGCGTTTGACCTGCCGCGACTTGAGCGCCGAGACGGCCAGCGCCACCGCTACGAACGTTTTGCCCGTGCCGGCCGGCCCTACGGCAAAGACGATGTCGCTGCGGCGGGCGGCTTCGACCAGGCGGGTCTGGTTGGGCGTCTTGGCGCGGATCATCCCGCCCGAAGGCGTGAAGAGCACCACGTCGCCGGCGTCGGTGGCCGGGGCGCTGGCGCCGTCGCCCGAAGCAAAGAGCGCCAGCACCGTCTCGACGTCGTTCTCGGTCAGGTTGCCGTTGCGGTTGAGGATGATGATCAACTCGTTGAGCAAACGCTCGATGTGCACGAGTTCTTCGGCGACGCCGCGCAGGAACACTTTGTTGCCCCGCGCGATGATCTGTGTGTTGGGAAAGGCCGCCTCCACGCGCCGCAGATAGCTGTCATTAAACCCGAAGAGCAGGAGCGGCTCGGCCTGGTCAATCGTAAGTTCTTTTTCTGCCAACGTCCTGGATGTTCGTTGATCCTACGGGGTGCGGAACTCCGCCGGAGCTGATCCGCTACCACGCAGATCGCCGGCACGCCATGGGCCTCTAACGGCCCTGGCGGGCGATGGTGCCCGCCGTCTGCGGCCCGCCGCCGAAATTCACACCGTGCGCCCATCCCTGCCGAACGCCCATGCCCCCGAAGCTCGTCGTCGAATTTACGAAGATGAACGGAGCCGGCAACGACTTCATCGTCGTCGACAACCGGTTCTATAACTTTTCGGACGAAGAACTGGCGGGCCTGGCCCGGCGGTTCTGCCCCCGGCGCACTGGCATCGGGGCCGACGGGCTGCTGGCCTTCGCCCATCCCCGCGAGGCCGCCCACCACTTCCGCATGCGCTACGTCAACGCCGACGGCTCGCTCGGCACCATGTGCGGCAACGGCGCGCGTTGCCTGGCCCGTTTCGCCCGGCAGGCCGGCTTCGCCGAGGAGACGCTGGTGTTCGAGACCGACGCCGGCGTCCTGCGCGCCCTGGCGCCCGAAGCGCCGCAGGCCCCTGTCCGCCTCTTCGTCGATCCGCCCGCCGGCTGGAGGCCCGACCGCCCGCTGGCTGCCGACACCTCGGCCCTGGCCGGCGCGGTACACTCCCTGTGGACGGGCACCGAGCACGCCGTCTGCTTCGTCGAGAGCGTGGCGGCTACGCCGGTGGCCGCCTGGGGGCCGGCCATCCGCCACGACGCCGCGCTGGCGCCCGCCGGGGCCAACGTCGATTTCGTGGAGGTCGTCGCCGACGGGCGGGGGGCGGACCACGCCGCGCTGCGTGTGCGCACCTTCGAGAAGGGCGTCGAGGCCGAGACGCTGGCCTGCGGCACCGGCGCGCTGGCCTCGGCCCTCGCCGCGCGCTTCCTGGGCCGCATCCACGCCGACGCCGTCGAAGTCCACATGCCCGGCGGCACCCTCGGCGTCGGCTTCCGCCTCGACGACGGCGCCGTGCGCGACCTCTACCTCGAAGGCCCCGCCGAGGCCGTCTTTCGCGGCACCGTCGAGATCTGAAAAAAGAAACCCTCCAGGTCGTCGAAGACCCGGAGGGTTGGGTAACACGCTCACGCGCCCGCTTACCGGAGCAGCAGCGCGCGCTGATCCTTGATGGTCGCCTTCTCCTTGAGCGAGGCGATCCACCGGTTCTGAACCTGTGAGCGGCGGCGGTTGAGCAGTTCCTGGCGCAACTGGTCGCGCTGGACGTCCGTCATCGGCGGCGGCTGGGAGACGCTGGTCACCTTCGCCACGAAGACGGCGGTGTTGCCCTCGACGACGCCCGAATCCTGGCCCTGCTTGAGTCCCAGGAGCGTGCCGGCGAAGATGGCGTCGCGCCCCAGTGTGGGCACCAGCGTGTTGTTGAAGCTGATGCCGGTGGCCGAGCGCGCCGTCGTGCCGAGCGCCTGCGCCAGGCCGTCGAAGCCGCCCTTACGGTAGGCCGCTTCCATGCGTGCGCGCTGCACCGCCTTCTTCTTCTCCAGCAGCACGCGCGGGCGAATCTCGGCCTCGACCTCGGCCAGTGGGCGGTAGCCTTCGGGCTGGATGGCGGTCACGTAGGCGACGACGAACACGTCGTTCAACTCGATGACCTTGCTGACGTCGCCCTGCTCGGCTTTGTCGAGAAACTGGGTCAGCGAGCGGCTGTTGCCCAGGCCGGGGATCGACTGCTGGTCCTGCTCGACCTGGATCTCGCGCAACTCCAGGCCCAGCTTCCTGGCCTCGCCCTCGAAGTCGCCGGACTCCTCGCCGTAGTATTGCAGGTCTTCGAGGCGTTCCTGGGCGCTGCTGACCGTGGAGGCCGAGGCCCGTAGCTTCTGCGCGTAGTCGGCGATGCGGACGTCGAAGCGGGCGCGGTCGGTCACTTCGATCAGGTGGTAGCCGAACTCCGTCTCCACCGGCCCGACGACCCGGCCCACGGGCGCGGCGAAGGCGGCCCGCTGGAACGGCTCCACCATGCGGCCGGGGCCGAACCAGCCCAGGTCGCCGCCCTGGGCGCCGCTGCCGGGATCTTCGGAGAGTTCGCCGGCCAGCGCCGCGAAGTCTTCGCCCTGGCGGAGGCGTCGCTGGATGTCCTCGATCTTCCGGCGGGCCTCGGCGCGTTGGTCCGGGTTGCCCTCCGGGGCGCGGATGAGGAGGTGCCGCGCCCGCACGGTGGTCTCTTCCACTGGACGAACCTCCTCGATTTTGATCAGGTGAACCTCGTCGCCCGAGACGACCGGCCCGACGACGGTGCCCGCCGTGGGATCGGCGAAGACGGCCTGCGCGATAGGTTCGTCGAGGTCGGCGCGGCTGAAGAAGGCGCTGGTGTAGGGCCGCTCGGAGCCGTAGCGCGAGAGGAAGAGCGAGTCGTCGTCGGCCTCGGCGAAGGAAGCCCGCAGCTTCGCCAGGTCTTCGAGCGTCGAGAGCGTGTCCTCCCGCGTGGGCAGCTTCGAGACCGTGGCGACCTTGATGGTGTAGGCGCGATTGCGCTTGAATTCGTCGCGGTGATCGTCGTAGAAGCGCTTGAGGTCGCGCTGGGCGACTTCGACCGAGTCGTCGGGGAGGTCGGCATAGCGCAGGGCGAAGTATTGGGCGTTGGCCGAGAGGTTGCGCTTGCGGTACTCCTGCTCTACGTCGCGGTCGGTCACGCGTACGGTGGCGGCGATGAGGTTGTCGAGCTTCTGGCGGCTGCGTTCGGCGCGCAGGTAGGCCTCCAGCTGGATCCACTGCTCTTCGGCTTCGGGATCGTCGATGAAGTTTTGCAGCAGCGCCTGGTCGACGCCGCCCTGGCCGTCGCCGAAGTAGACCTTGATGATGGGATGGGGATCGGCGCCGAGGACCATCTCGCGCACCTCCTGGTCGCTGACGGTGATGCCCAGGCGCTTCATTTCGTGCTCGCGCAGCTTGTTCTCGACGAGCTGTTCGAAGACGCGGTCCTGTTCGAGATCGACGCGCTGCGGCGGCATGGACTCGCCGGTCTGCTGCCGGTAGGATTCGATCTGCGCTTCGAGGGCGCGGTTGAATTCGTCGTACGAGATCGCGTCGCCGTCGACGACGATGAATTCGTTGAGGCGCGTGCCGCCAATCACGTCGAGACCGCCTGAGTCCTGCAAGACCCAGATCACACCGAAGGCGAACACGAGGATCCAGAGGATGACCCCGGTGTTCTCCCGTATTCTGTTCATCGTGCCCATGAGGCAACCTCCACCGCTCAAACACTTGGCATTGACGAGTCACAATCGGGCGCAGCGGCAGGCCGCGCCGGCGCAGCAGCCCGTTTGGCGTGCCCGGCGGGGCGAGGAAACGGCCCCGGCAAGCGTCGCGCCCTTCAACAGGCCCTGAACCGGTTCGTTTACCGAAGAGCCGGCTAATTGTTCGCGGCGCGGCCTGCGGAGGACGGCGGAAAAACAGGGAAGAAACGAAGAAGTACGGCGGCGGGGCGGGGCGGCGCAAGAAGAAAGGGTGCCCGGCCGAAGCACGACGGCGGGCACCCAGGCAGGGTCGAGCGGGTGTGGAAGGGCGGAGGCGGCGGGTCAGGCGGCCAGGGCTTGCGTGTTTTTCAGGCGCGTGCGAAGGTTGAGCAGGATCTTGCTCAGGATCTGCGAGATGCGGGCCTCGGTCAGGCTCATCAACTGGGCGATCTCGCGCAGACGCAGGTTTTCGAAGTAGTAGAGGGCCAGGATGTTTTGTTCCCGTTCGGGCAGGTCCTTGATGAGCGTGGCGATGTAAGCGTGGAGGGAGGCGCGATCAATTGCTTCGAAGGCGGCCATGGCGTCGTCGTTTGGAATCGTTTCAAGCACGAGCTGATCGTTCTCGCAGCCGGCAGGGGCGTGCAACGAGAGCGCGTAGCGCCGCTGGGCGTCGGTCAGCAGCCGGTGGTAGTCCGAGAGCGAAATGTCGAGGTAGGCCGCCACTTCGCGGTCCTTCGGCTCGGCGCCGAGTTCCTGTCGTAGCGTCTCGGCGGCCTGCTGCGCCTGGGCCAGGCGGCGGCGGCGCTCCCGGGGCAGCACGTCGATCGAGCGCAGGTAATCGACGATGGCGCCGCGCACCCGCCCGTAGGCGTAGGAGACAAACGGCGTGCGGCGTTCCGGGTCGTAGCTGTCGAGCGCTTGCAGCAGGCCCAGCAAACCCACGTTCTCCAGATCCTCGCGCGAGGCCAGGGGATGATAGGGCACGTTGATCCGGGCGACGAGCGATCGCACAAACGGTACAGCCGCCCGGACGACGGCATCTCGGTTCTCCGGGCTGGGATCTTGCGCGTGGCTTTCGGCCAGATGCTGGAGGTTGTGATCCATGGCAGTGCGGGTCGCAGAAGGTGGCAGATCGGCGAGGATCGGACTCGGATCAAGGCGGTGGGGGCACGCGAGCCTGATTGTTGGATGCTCGGAAACCAACCATCGTGCCACGCCCGGCGTCTTCGTTTTTACCACGCCGGGCCGCCGGGCCGCCGGAGCCTGTGCCCCGCCGCGCCTGCGCCGTCGCCGACGGCGGTGCGATGCCGGGGGGCAGCGGGCAGGGAGTCGCGCAGATCTGCCCGTGCGCGGTAATTGCGGCGGTACGGAAACGTTTCGGGCGAGCGCGGGAGGAAAAGACTGCGCCGAGCAGGGCACCCGCGCAGGGTCGGGAAGAAAAAAACGGCCCGCCGCTCGGCGTGAGCCTGGGCGCGGCGGGCGTGGGTAATTTCGTAACCTTGCGCGTTACGATTTCACCGCATGATTCGTTTTTGCACCGCCGCCGGGCCGCTGCGGCGCAGGCAGCATCCGTGGGTAGCGGCTATCAAACAGCCCGGCCACCGTTGCGGTGCGCCGGGCGCAGGGAGAACGGTGAAGGCCGGTCGGCCTTAGTCGGCTTTTTTTGGAAAGACTTCGTCGGCGAGGCGCTGGGCGATGTGCCGGCGTATGGCGTCGGAGCAGTAAAAGCCTTCTTCGATGCGGTGTTGATAGAAGGCGGCCTGTTCCTCGCTCAACGGCCCGCTGCCGCGCGGGGCGGTGCCGGCGGCAGGCTCGGCACGGGCGCTCGCCGGATCGTCCGGCGGGCGTGCCGGCTCCTCGCCTGAGGGAGGCCGGTAGGCACCGTTGCGGCGCTCTCCTTCGTCTTTATGGTTCACGCGGACTTTACTTGATCGAGCGTTCATAAAGCGGAAACGGGTGCCGCTGGTCTCCGAGTAGATGCCGAGTGCCTCGCTGCTTGCGTTATCGTCCTCCCCTACAAAATATTAAATGCGCGCAAGAGGCGCATCACGCGCGCGCAGGCCCGTCGGCGGCGGCGTTTTCGGGGAGCGGGCACCTGCCGTAAGCTGGCGGGTTGACGGCAGGGGGGGCCTCGTCGAAACGCGACAGCCGGAGCGGGGTTCGTGCCGGCACGCGGACGCGCGACGCGGCATCCATCGCGCAAGATTCGAAGCAGGTTTATGCGCATCGTACGGCCAGCCAGCCTCGCTTTTTACGCCAGCCTCGCGGTGATCCTGGGGGCGGGCGCGGCGGTGGTGGGCGCCCAGACGATGCCGAACGGGGCGTGGCTGGGCCTCCTGCCGGTGCTCGTGGCAGCCTGGCTCGGCCTGCGCAAGCCCTGGCGCCGCTGGCGAGCCGCCCGGCGGGCGTTCCCCGCCGCCTGGCGCACCTGGCTCGAAGCCCACCTCCCCTTCTACGCCGCGCTCGACGCCGCCTCCCGGCGACGCTTCGAGCAGGACGTGCGGTTCTTCCTCGACGAACAAACCTTCGAAGCCATCGACGGCGTCGCCCTGACCGATTCGCTGAAGCTGGCCGTCGCCGCTGGCGCCGCGCTGCTGCTGCACGGCCGCCCGGACTGGGAACTGCCCGCCACGCGCACCATCCTCTTCTATCCCGACCGCTTCGACGAGGACTACTACGACAGCGCCTATGCCGCCTTCGACGGCATGGTGCACGCGCAGGGGCCGGTCATCCTCTCGGCGCAGGCCGTCGAGGAAGACTGGACCCGTCCAGGCACCGGCCACAACGTCGTGCTGCACGAACTGGCCCACCTCTTCGACTTCGACGACGCCTTCGCCGAGGGCACCCCCTCGCTGATGGATCCGGCCTCGGCCCGGGCGTGGCACGAACTGGTGCGCCGCGAGATGCGCCGCGTGCGCCTGGGCAAGTCGCTGCTGCGGCGCTACGCCGCCACCAACCCGGCCGAGTTCTTCGCCGTCGCCGTCGAAAACTTCTTCGACCGGCCCGACCTGCTCAAGCAGCGCCACCCATCCCTCTTCGACGCCCTGGCTGCCTTCTTCAACCTGGACCCCCGCTCGGTGAAGGCAGGGGCGAATCGCCGTTGAGCATTCGTCCGCACGTCCTTTCGTCCCTTCGTCCTCTCGTTCTCACGTAACCGGCCCGGTGGTTGCCGGCGCGACGGCCTCGGGGTGCAGGTAGGCGCCGGATCGGAGGGCGTAGGCCAGGAGGTCGAAGGCGCGCTCGACCTCGTCGGAGGTGTTCCAGACGAAGGGGGCCAGGCGCAGGTAGCGGCCCTGGCGGCTGTCGGTGTAGACGTAGCGCTGCTTGAGGAAGGCGCAGAGCCGGTCGGCGGCGGGCACGTCGAGGATGACCATGGCGCCGCGCCGTTCGGCCTCGCGCGGCGAGCGGAGTGCCAGGCCGGCGGCGTCGGCCCGCTCGATGCAGGCGCCCGTCAGCGCCAGCGAGTGGCGCCGCACGGCGTCGAGGCCGGTTTTGAGCAGCAGGCGTACCCCCTCGACGGCGTGGTACATCGAGGCCACCGCCGAGGTGCCGCTGAGGAAGCGGCGCCGCACGTCCGGGTGCAGCGCAGGCTCAGGATGGAAAGCGAACGGGTCGGCGTCGCCGAACCAGCCGGTGGTGCGCGGGCGCAGGTCCAGGCCGGGGCGCAGGTAGACGTAGGCGTTGCCCGAGGAGCCGCAGGCTTCTTTGAGCAGGCCGCCAAAGTAGACGTCCGCGCCGCAGGCCGCCACGTCGACGGGGATCGAGGCGGTGGCGTGGTAGCCGTCGAGGGCGAAGAGGCCGCCGTGGGCGTGCACGCGGGCCGCTACCTGCGCCAGAAAGGCGTCGGGCAGCTTCTCGCCCGTGGTGAAGCCGACGTGGCTGAGCAGCACCAGCGCTGTCTCCTCGCCGACGGCTTCGAGCACCGCCGCCTGATCGACGAAACCGGCGGCGTCGAGCGGCACGAGGCGCACCGAGAAGCCCTGCAAGCCGGCCCACTGCCGGACGCTGTGCATCACCGACGGAAACTCGGCGGCGGTGAGCACCACCTGGCGTCGCTCGGCAAAGAGCGCCGGGTCGGAGAGCAGGCACTGGACCGTCCAGTGCACGTTGGGTTGCAGGATGCAGGTGCCCTCGGGAGCGCCCAGCAGCGGCGCGATGAACCGGTCGCCCAGGTAGTCGGGCAGCGTCCACCAGCCGACGCGCTCGCCGCTTCCGGGCCGCCAGTGGTTGGGCACCTCGTTCCAGGCATCGACGCCGTAGCGCCGCCAGTCCTCGACGAAGTGGTGCATCATGGCCGGCACCGTCCGGGGCATCAGGCCGTGCGTGAAGGCCCGCAGTTCGACGGCCTCGGCAGGGTCGGGCAGGAAAAAGGCGTCGCGCAAGGCAAGCATCCGTCGGCAGGCAGGTGATCCGGGAAGCGACGGGCAACGTACGTTGCGGCGCGGCGCAAGTTCGCCCGTGCGGGGAATCGATGAGGGCGGCGTCGGCGCCGGGCAAACACGCCGGTCTTTCGAGAAGGCGGCGCTTAATGATTGCCCGGATCGAGACGATAGTGAGAGGGGGCGGCGCCGGGGAGCCTGCTGCGCCGGGGGCGCACGCGGGCAGCGGCGGACGGCGCCGGGCCTTCCCCGCAACGGCGCTTCGAAGCGCCTCCTATCACGACCAGGGCAAGCAGAGCATACGCCTCCATGGAAGCTACGGAAAAAAAGAGATCCACTTTTTCAGGGCCGGAAGGGAGCGGTAACGGTATCGCCCGGCCCGCCAAACGGCCTGTCCTCGCCGACGAGAAAGAAGACCCCACCGCCGAGATGTTCGACCCGATCAACCTGCGCGATCGCGTCGTCATCAAGCTGCTCTTCGACCAGGTGGTGCGCATCGAGCAGATCGAAGAAGCCTGGGGGAAATGGCGCGAGCGCGAACTGGCGGGCCGGGACGAAGAGCTCTGGCGGGTGCTCGCCGAAGACCCTGCGCTCGACCGCGAGGCCGTCTTTGCCGAGGCCGCCAACATCTACGCCTTCAAGACGTGTCCGATTGGCAAGTCGGAGATGCTCACGTTCATGCAGAAGGCGCAGGAGCGCTTCGAGAAGGAGCACTGGGAAGAGTTTGCGCGCCTGCACGTGCTGCCCGTAGCCGCCGGCATCGACACGGCGGGCGGCGACCTGCAATGGATCTTCGCCACGCACGATCCGCTGCGGCCCGAAGTCAACCAGTTCCTCCGCTCGCTCAAGCTCAAGCGCTACGAGATCTGCTACGCGCCCGAATCGGTCGTGCGCGACCTCGTCCACCAGGGCATTCTCAGCAAGAACGAATACCTCGAACGCATCAACCAGGAGGGCATCGCCTACGACCTGGGTCTGTCCTACGAGCAGGAGGACGAAGGCGTCGACGAAGACGCCCTCGTGGCCGAGATCAACCGCTCGAAGCTCGTCAACCTCTTCGAAGCGATGCTGGTGGAGGCCGTGCGCCGGGGCGTCTCGGACATCCACCTGTTCCCCAACATGCGCCGGCAGGTCGAGCTCCACTTTCGCATCGACGGCGACCTCGAATGCTGGCACGTCGAAGACCGCATCCATCCGGAGGCCTTCCTGGCCGTCGTCAAGGACAACGTGATGAACGTCGACCGCTTCGAGCGCGACACCGCGCAGGACGGCTTCATCCAGCGCAAGATCGACGGCACGCTCATCCGCTTCCGTGTCTCCATCCTGCCGCTGGCCGGCGCCACGCACGACATCCGCAGCGAGAGCATCGTCATCCGCGTGCTCGACGACCGCAAGGTCATCCTCGACCTCAAGCAGATCGGCCTGCAAAAGGTGGCCTACGAGCGCTTCCAGCACGCCATTCGCCAGCCCTACGGCATGGTCATCCTCACCGGCCCCACCGGCTCGGGCAAAACCACCACGCTCTACGCCTCGCTGCACCAGGTGGTCTCGCCCAAGCGCAACGTGCTCACGGTCGAAGACCCCGTCGAGTACATCCTGCCGGGCGTGCGCCAGATCAAGCTCAGCCACAAGCTGGGCCTCGAAGGCGCCCTGCGCTCCATCCTCCGGCACGACCCCGACATCGTGATGGTAGGCGAGATGCGCGACCGGGAGACCGCCGAGCTGGCCATCAAGCTCGCCAACACGGGTCACCTGACGTTCTCGACGCTCCACACCAACGACGCGCCGAGTGCCGTCAGCCGTCTCTACAAGATGGGCGTCGAGCCGTTCTTGATCGCCTACGCCATCAACCTGGTCGTGGCGCAGCGCCTCATCCGCAAGCTCTGCCCGGATTGCAAGAAGCCGGTGAAGCAGAAGGATGCCGTGCTGCTCGAACAACTCGGCTTCGACGTGGGCCGGCTCGACGAGTTCACGCTCTACGAGGGCGCGCAGAATCCGAAGTGCGGCACGTGCAAGGGCCAGGGCTACAAGGGCCGCCGCGCCATCACCGAGACGATGCTCTTCAGCCCGGAGATCCGCCGGATGATCGTCTTGTCCAAAGAATTGATCAACGAAGACGAGCTACGGTCGCTGGCCATCAAGGAGGGCATGATGACGCTGCAAACCTCGGCCCGCAACCTGGTCGAGGAGGGCGAAACGTCGGTCCAGGAGATGCTCCGCGTGGTGTTTACGGAGTTGTAAGGCTCGCTCTGGCCTCGACGACGCGCCAAGACAAAAAAAGGGAAGGCTGCGCCGGGTGCGGCGGCCTTCCCTTTTGCTTGCAACGGGGGGCGTTCAGCCTTCGAGCGGGTCCACGTGGACGAGCTTGCGGTCGCCGCGCGTGCGGGCGAAGCGCACCGTGCCGTCGGTTTTGGCGAAGAGCGTGTCGTCGTTGCCGCGCCCGACGTTGGTGCCGGGGTGGAAGCGCGTGCCGCGTTGCCGCACGATGATGCCGCCGGCGGGGATGAACTGGCCGCCGTAGACCTTCACGCCGAGCATCTTCGGGTTCGAGTCGCGGCCGTTTTTGGTAGAGCCTACGCCTTTCTTATGAGCCATGACAACCTCGTCGTCTTGTCTTGAAACGTGCCGGGAGCGGGGCCTCAGGCGCCGTTGCCCGTCGAGAGGGCCTCGACCTGAATCTGCGTGTACTGCTGGCGATGCCCGCGCGTGACCCTGTAGCGCTTGCGGCGCTTTTTCTTGTAGACGAGCACCTTGTCGGCCTTGACGTGGCCCAGCACCCGGGCCTGGACCTGGGCGCCTTCGACCGTCGGGGCGCCGACGTGCACCTCGCCCTGGCCGCCCACGAGCAGGACGCGGTCGAAGGTGACGCTCTCGTCGGCCTGGGCGTCGTCGAGGTGGGGTACGTAGAGCTTATCTTGCTCGCGCACCTTAAATTGCTTGCCTTTGATCTCTACAATGGCGTACATGGGGTTTCTCTGCTTTGGAGCGCCGGGTTGGCTACCGACGCGAGAGTCCGGGGGAAAGCCTGTTTACGGCTCGTCAAACGAACGGGCCAGGATAAGGATTCTGGACGTTCGAAGTCAACCTCGTTAAGACCCTGCGAAATATGAAGCTTTCTCTGCCTGTCAGCGGCCTGGTCGTGCGTCCGGGCAAGCTCCTGTGCATCGGCAAGAACTACGCGCGGCACGCCGCCGAGATGCAGAGCGCGGTGCCGGAGCAGCCGATGGTCTTTCTCAAGCCTGCCACGGCGCTCGTGGGCCACGAAGGCGTGGTGGAACTGCCGGCCCTCTCGCACGACGTGCACCACGAGGTCGAGCTGGTGGCCGTCGTCGGGCGCGGCGGCAAGGACATCCCCGAGGGCGAAGCGCTGCGCCACGTCGAGGCGTACGCCGTCGGGCTGGACATGACGGCGCGCGACTTGCAGGCGGCGGCCAAGCAGAAGGGTCATCCCTGGAGCGTGGCCAAGGGCTTCGACACGTTCGCGCCGCTGGGCGCGCTGGCGCCTGCCGGGGCCGTCGAGGATCCGCAAGACCTCGAGATCCGCCTGCGGGTCAACGGCGAGGTGCGGCAGCAGGGGCACACGGGCGACATGATCTTCCCCGTCGCCACGCTCGTGGCCTACTGCTCGCGCATCTTCACGCTCGAACCCGGCGACCTGCTCTTCACCGGCACGCCCGAAGGCGTCGGCCCTGTCGCGGACGGCGACGTGCTCGAAGCCACCGCCACCGGCCTGCCTCCGCTACGCGTGAGGGTCCGCCGTGCAGCGTCGTAGCCGGTCAGGTCGAAACCTGCGGCCTGAAGCGCTTCTGCATCACCCGGAGCGCCCGGTCGATGTCGTCGAGCGATACGTCGAGGTGGGTGGTGGCGCGGATGGTGGCGGGGCCGAAGGGCACCATCGCCACGCCCTCGGCTTTGAGCGCTTCGAGTACCGGCATCGCCCCGCCCTCGGCCACGTCGAACACGACGATGTTGGTCTCGACCGTCGCGGGGTCGAGGACGAAGGCGGGCAGCGTGGCGAGGCCTTCGGCCAGTCGGCGCGCCTTTTCGTGATCTTCGGCCAGCCGGGGGCGGTGGTGTTCGAGGGCGTAGCGGCCCGCCGCCGCCAGGATGCCCGCCTGCCGCATCCCTCCGCCGAAGAGTTTGCGGTAGCGATGCGCCGCTTCGATGAGGCTTTTGGAGCCGGCCAGCACCGAGCCGACGGGTGCGCCGAGGCCCTTCGAGAGGCACACGCTGACGGTGTCGAACGGAGCGGCGTAGGCGGCTTCGGGCAGGCCGGTAGCCGCCGCCGCGTTCCAGAGGCGGGCGCCGTCGAGATGCAGGCGCAGGCCATGCTCGCGCGCCGCCGCCGCAACCTCCTGCGTGGCGGCCAGCGGGTAGACGACGCCGCCGGCCTTGTTGAGCGTGTTTTCGAGGCAGAGCAGGCGGGAGGGCGCCTCCCAGTAGTAGCCGGCGCGGACGGCCTGACGCACCTGCGCCGCGCTCAGGATGCCGCGCACGCCGTCGAGCACGTGGAGTTGCACGCCCGAGAGCAGTCCCGGCGCCCCCGACTCGTAGTTGAAGATGTGGCTGGTGCGCTCGACGAGGACTTCGTCGCCCGGCTGCGTGTGCACCTTGAGGCCGAGCTGGTTGCCCATCACGCCGGACGGCACGAAGAGCGCCGCCTCCTTGCCCAGCAGCGCCGCCACCTCTTCCTGGAGCCGGTTGACCGTCGGATCCTCGCCGAAAACGTCGTCGCCCACTTCGGCCTCGTATATGGCCCGGCGCATACCCTCGGTGGGCCGCGTCACCGTATCGCTGCGCAGATCAATCATGCCGATCGGGGATTGCGGATTGCGGATTGTGGAATGGGGTGCCATCCACGAGGAGGTTACCAGCCCATCTGGCTCATGCGGCGGAGGATGATGTCTCGGTACCAGCCCATGCGCTGCGGCGCGCGGCGGCGCGGGGCGGGGATGACGGCGGCCAGCCCGGCGGCCTGCGCGCGCGAGAGTTGCGCCGCCGAGGTGCCGTAGTAGTGCCGCGCCGCCGCCTCGGCGCCGTAGACGCCCCGGTCCCACTCGATCACGTTGAGGTAGAGGTCGAGGATGCGCTCCTTCGAGAGCAGCAGCTCGGCCAGGTAGGCGAAGGGCACTTCGAAGGCTTTGCGCACGAACGAGCGATGCGTGGTCAGGAAGAGGTTCTTGACGAGTTGCTGCGTGATGGTCGAACCGCCGCGCAGCCTGCCGCGCCGGTCGTACTCTTCGAGGGCGTCCTGCACGGCCTCCCAGTCGATGCCGCCGTGCTCGTAGAAGCGCCCGTCTTCGGCGGCGACGACGGCGTGGCGCAGGTGCACCGAGAGGGCGCGGCGCGGCACCGGGCGGTAGTGCTTGGCGTAGGGCGCGTCCTCAAACCACGATTCGACGCGGCGCTGGATCTGAACGCCCGTCGTCGGGGGGGTGACGACGTTGAAGACCAGCAGGCAGAACGTGCAGAAGCCCACGTAGGTGGAGACGGCCATCACGGAGCCGAGCACCGCGCCCCGCACCAGGCGCCGGAGCCGGCCGCCGGGCGAGCCTTTGCGAGGCTTCTTGCGGGCGCCGCGCGTGCGTTTGCGGGACTTCGTTCGGGCCGTCACGGGAGGGGAGGCACGGGAAGAGAGGCTGGAGGGCTACGACGGATCCTGGCCCATCCGGCTGATCTCCAGGATTTCGAGTTTGACCTTGCCCGCCGGCACCGCAATCTCGACGGTCTCACCCACGCTGCGGCCCAGCAAGCCCTTGCCGATGGGGCTGGTGATGGAAATCTTGTTCTGCGCCAGGTCCGCCTCGTGCTCGGAGACGAGCGTGAAGACCTGCTCGGCGCCGGAGCGGTGATTCTTGACGCGCACGTTCGAGAGGATGTACGCCTTGCTGGCATCCACCTGCGCCTCATCGACGATGCGGGCGTGGCTGATGGTATGCTCGATTTTGGCGATGCGCGCTTCGAGTTTGCCCTGCTCCTCCTTGGCGGCGTCGTACTCGGCGTTTTCCGAGAGATCGCCGTGCGAGCGGGCCTCGGCAATGGCGTCGGCGATGCGCGCGCGCTCGGCGGTGCGCAGGCGGTGCACCTCCTCGCGGAGCTTCTGAAGCGCCTCTTTGGTCAGGTAGACCGTTTTGGGATTTTTCGTGGTCATCTCGGGCGTACTGCAGTGAGCCGGGAAGGCAGGATCCACAGGGGGCGGGCAAAAAAGAGATCGCCACGGCCTGCGAACGGCTGCGGCGATTCATCCTTCGGAGGCAAACAGACGGCAACGCCCGCCGCCTGCGTTATTTTTTCCAGAACGGGCCTTAGACGCCCAAAACCGCGCCTGGGATCCCGCCTGCCCCGAAAAAGCGGCCCGTCTACCAGCCGGTGCGGACGGCGGCCCGGTGTGCCGCCGGCGCGGGCGGCGGCCTCGCAAGGTCGGCGGCGGGCGCAGGCGCGTCGGGCAGCAGGCGGCGGGCGGTCCAGAAGGCGTCGCGCCAGTAGGCCTCGTCGAGGCGCGAGACGGTGACGCCCTCGCTCGTGGCGGCGTGCGCGAACTCGCCCCGGCTCAGGTAGATACCCACGTGGCGCGTCTTGCCACGGGGGCGGAAAAAGACGAGGTCGCCGGGCTGCAAGGCGCCGCGCGGCGCGTGCGCGCCTTCCTGCACCTGCTCCTCGGTGGTGCGCGGCAGCGCCAGGCCGAACGCGTCGCGGTAGACGGCCTGCGCGAAGCCCGAACAATCGACGCCCTGCCGGGTGATGCCGCCGTAGCGGTAAGGCGTGCCGCGCCAGGCCTGCGTCTCGTAGCGCAGGCGTTGCTCAACCTCGTCCGCCGCGCGGTGCTCCGGCTCGGCGTGTTCCGCTGCGGCGCCCACCGCCGGCGCGGCAGAGGTTGCCAGGTAGCCGGACGAACCGCAGCCCGCCAGCAGGAACAGGCTTGCGGCGGCATACAGGGCGGTCCCACATTTGCTAAGACGGATCATGGTGTGTATGCTCCATTGCCGTGGAAACCGTAAATTAGGCGTGTCTTCACAAAAAAGAAAGCAGCCGCGACGCCGCCCCGCCGTATCGCACGTATCGCCGCCGCCGGAGACGGCTTAAACGGACGCCCCGCCGGCGGCGAGATCCCTCCACCGACACCCGTTGCGTTATGAAAACCACGCAAACCATCCTGCTGGCCGCGGTGGCTTTCGCGGGCGGCTATCTCGCCGGCCTGCTCTTTGCGCCGGCGGCGGGCCGCGAGACGCGCCGCCGGATTGCCCGCTCGGCCCAGGAGCCCTCGCGCTGGGTCGGCGGCCAGGTGCACGCCTTCGAAGCACGCCTCGCCGCGCTCGAGGCGCAGTTGCAGACCCTCAGCCGCCAGTTCGCCGAGAAGATGCGGGAGACCACGCAGGGCGCCCTCGACCAGGTCCTGCCGTCGGTTCCGGAAGACGACGAAGCCTGGCAGATCGAGGGGGACGAACTGGCTCGCAACCTGCGGCGTATGCCGCGCAAGTGAGCGTGGATCAAAGCCGGAACAGGCACGTTTGAAGCAGGCATCCGGAGCGGACGCGCCGCTCCCGAAGGTTCCCCTCAGGACTAACCTCTGCCTGTCCCATGCCTTACCCGGAAGCGCTCGTCCAGCCGATGCGCGGCGAACTGACCCGCCTGGGCGTCGAAGAAATGCACACCGCCGAGGACGTGGACGCCGCCTTTGCAGCGGCCGACGACCAGACCATGCTGCTGATCGTCAACTCCGTCTGCGGCTGCGCCGCCGCCATGGCCCGGCCCGCCGTGGCCCTGGCCCGCCGGCACACTGCCCAGCCCGACCGCTACGTGACGGTCTTCGCCGGGCAGGACCTGGAGGCCACCGCGCGGGCGCGCGAATACCTGGCCGGCATCCCGCCGTCGTCGCCCTCGATGGCGCTCTTCAAGCACGGCGAACTGGTCTACGTCATCGAGCGGCGCCACATCGAGGGGCGCAGCGCCAGCGCCATCGCCGCCGACCTCGTGCACGCCTTCGACAAGTTCTGCGGCACCGACGCCACCGCCGAGGACGGCCCCGAAAGCCCCGAAGTGGCCCTGCCCGACTATTTCAGCGGCCTCCCGCCGACCTTCCGCCCGATCCGCTAGCGGGAGGCGGCCCTTGCTGCGGTAAGCCTGAGCCGGCGCCTCGACGAAGGGCGCCGGCTTTTTTTATCACGCCGCCGGTTCGGCCCGGCGTTGCGCCCGGCGCGAAGCGCCTCTCGAAGGGTGACTGCCGAGTATGGGCGTGTGGGAGGGTGTTTCGAGGGTTGAGGATGGAGCATCGCCATGCAGGCGGAGGGCGCGTTTTCTTTTCGCTCCCCGCTCTCTGCCCTCCGAGACGACCGCCTCTAGGCAAGCGCGACAGTTTTTCTGCTCGATCCCCGACCTTCTATCCTCGATCCTCAAAGTCCCTCCTCCCTTGCGAGGGACAACGAATCAGCCAGCCTTATACCAAATCCGGTTGATTTGTTATGGTATGGACGAGCGGACGGGTGGACGTATGGACGACGTTGCTGAGCCGCAGGGTGCCTTTTCCTCGTCCATGCGTCCATACCTCCATATCCACACGAGCCGTAGGCGACTGACGAAGTAAAGCGCGCAAGCGGATTTGGTATTACCCCTGCGGGCGGGGCGCCAGCAGCCGGTCCTGCCAGAGGACGAGGCCGGCGTAGAGGGCCCCGGCGAGGACCGTCGCCACGGTCGTCAGCCAGGGTCGGTGCAGCAGCAGCGCGCCGCCGAGCAGCAACAGGCCCGGCAGGCTGAAGAGCAGATACCGCCCGTAGGCCCACAGCGCCGCCCCGTAGCCGACGGCACCCAGGCGAAGCAACACCGCCAGGTGCAGCACGCGCGCGCCCGCGCCCGCTGCCCCCACCAG
>JBFGTT010000001.1:0-23670 GCA_041565995.1 Rhodothermales bacterium | reverse complement strand
GCCTCACGGACCTGCGCGCCGTCGGGCAGCCCCGTCACGTCGAAGACGACGGCGGCCAGGTCGGCGTCCGGCCCGCCCTCGGCCTGCACCGCCTGCACCAGGTAGTAGCGCCCGTCGAGCTTGAAGTATTTGAGGTCCTGCGCGTCTGCTCCCCCGCGCGCCGCCGCCTCGTCGACCCGCCATGAAAAGATCCCCTGTGGATGCGCGGGGTCTTTGAGGCTGACCACGTCGAAGCCGGAAGCGCCCGAACGCCGCGCGACGTACGCGAAGGGCCGCGCCGGCTCCTGCTCAATCTCTACGTAACCCGCTCCCCCCTCCAGGGCGAGGCGGCCTTCGACGGCGACGTTGCGGCTCCCGCGCGCCGCCTCGTCGTGCTGCGCCGCCGCCGCGCGCACGTGCATCGCGCACGCCAGCAAGGCGACCGCCAGGATCCAGCCGCGTCGGTATGCCAGGCTCGTTTGCATGAGGCTCTTCGATCTTGAGCGGGCGGCAGCCACCGCGCCGCGTGGATCTTCTAGCTTAGGAAAATGCGACGGCCATCGCAAAAGATCCAGTCGGCTAGCGCACGAGGGAAAAACCGGGCTGCGCGTCCGGGAAGTCCAGTTCGAGGGCGCCTCCGGGAGGCGTGGCCGCCCACCGGGCCAGCAGCCGCCGGAACGTCTGGCGCACCGCCTCAACGGCGTCGGGCGTGAGGCCCGGCGGCAGGACCAGGCCGAGGCCAGCGCAACTCTGCTCGACGGTTTCGAGGAAGGCTTCGGGGGCAGCGCTGCCGGCAAGCTCGTACTGAAGCGCCATCGCCAGGTTCTCGGCGAGGAGGGCTTCGCCGCCGACCCAGCTTCGGTCCTCGGTGTCGGCGAATTCCTCGATGGCGCGTCCCTGCGCCAGCAGCCCGAAAAAGGCGTGCCGGAGGCCCAGCGTGGTCTCGACGGCGTAGTGCGCGAGGTCGTGCTGCGGGCCGAAGTCGGCGTGCAGGCGCGTCCAGGTCTGCGAGCCGTCGGCGCGGCGGCAATGGAGCGTGTCGGGCTTGTCCTTGCCTTTTTTGAAACGGATCTGCATGCGGGCGTAGGCTGCGGTTACGGGGCGCGCTATCCGCCGGCGATGAGGCGCACCGTGAGGCGGCCCCGGAGGTCGGCCCGGCGGTCGTAGGCGCGGTAGGAGGCGCCGAGGCCGAGGCCGGGCAAGACGTCGAGTTCGAGGGCGGCTTCGGCGAAGAGGCCGCCGCGGAGCCGCAGGTCCTCGTCGAAGCAGTTGGCACAGTTGCGCACGCCGCGCCGGCCGTCCAGCCATTCGCGCCCGCCGTAGAGGCCGAGGGCCAGGCGCAGGCCGTCGGCGTCGTGGCCCAGGCGCAGGGGCGGCGTGCGCAGGCCGGCAGCCAGCGCGGCAGAGAGCAGCGCGAAGCTGGGCGGATCGGGGTCGCCGTTGCGGCGGCCGGGGCAGTCGGCCTCTTCGTCGAAGCAGAGGGGGCCGAGGAAGGCCAGGCCGGCCTCGGCGCGCAGGGCGAAGACCTGGTTGACGCGGGGCGCAAAGTCGAGCAGCACGCCGAAGCCGTGCGCGGGAAAGCGCCCGGCGCGGGCCTCGGCGCCCTCGACGGCGAGGGCCGAGAGGCCGAAGCCGCCGTGGTAGCTCAGCACGGACCGGGGCGCGCGTTGCCCGTAAGCCGCGCCGGACAGGATCAGCAGCGCCAGCCACAGGGCCGGGCCTGCGATGCGTAGCCGGTCAGCCATGATGCCGCCTCCGGACGCCGGGCGCTGGGGGCACCGGCAAAGCTGTTGCACTTGGCGTGGGAAAGCCGTTCTATGGGGAAGCCATTCGGTCCCGTCGCTCCCCGACCCTAACACGGATGTTCATGGTGAATAGATCCTGCGTCCTCGTCGTTGCCTGCGCGGTCGTGCTTGCCGGCTGCGCCGCCGTCCGGACCATCAACCTGGACGATGCATCCGACGACACGTTCTACGAACTCAACGCGCAGACACAGCGCCTCAACGCCCGCATCACGCTGGCCGGCTACCCGCCGATGGCGGCCACCGACGTGCAGGTCGCCGCCGACACCACCTCCTGGCGCGATCCGCGCACCGGGCGTCGCCGCAGCGCACCCACGGCGCAGATCCAGGAACTCCTTTTTCGCAGGAACCGGATGTGGAGGGGCGCGGCGGTCGGCGCGGCCTTCGGCGCCGGCGTGGCGCTGGCGGCGGGCCGCGACTGTAGCCGGCGCCCGGAGGACGAAGAGTGCATCAGCCGCATCGACCTGGTGCCCATGTCCATCCTGCTCGGCGGCCTCGTGGGCGGGATCGTAGGGGCGCGCAGCACGGAAAAATATCGCTTCGAGGCGTCGGCGCCCACGCCCGCCGGCACCGGGCAGCAGTAGCCGCCCCCGGCGCGGGTCTACAACGCCTTGAGCAGCGCAATCAGGTTGGGCTGCGGCGAGCAATCCGACTTGTCCTTGCGCACGTTGGTGTGGGTCCAGACGCCGGGCTTGCCCTTGAGCGCGTCGTCCTTGAATTCGAAGGCCGCCGCGTCGCCGCCGGCCAGCGCCGCGCGCAGCCCCGCCTTGAGGTCGATACCGAACTCCCCGGCCAGTTGGCGGAGCAGCTTGCCCAGGCTCTCGAGCTGGGCGTCGGTATAGCGGTGATAAAAGAGACTGCCCCGGAAAGGCTGCGCAAGTTCGACCACCTGGTCCCGGGGCACCAACTGATTGACGAAGTTGAAAAAGCGACCGTCCGAAGACCGGGTCAGCGGGCCGAAATTGCAGAGTTCGACGCCTATCGATTTCTTGTCGAGCCGCCCGCTGGTGCCTTTGACGCCCAGGTGAAAAGCCCATTGTTTGGCCGGAAAACACTGGACGACGACGCCGTCGAAGGCCGTGTCGGTCCCACTGACGGACTTGCCTCCGATGACGTAGGCCGTGGCAATGCGGCGGCGTCCGCCCGTTTGGGTGCGGTCCTTGTTCCAGCCGGCGACCACGAAATCCGGGCGGTGCGAGCCTGCGGTGTGATGCAGGTAGATGGTGTCTTTCTTGACGTCTTCGTCAATCCATTCTCCCGGATCCAACGGTACGTTTTTGATGGATAGACTCATGGCGACCTCCTGGGTTTGCATGAAAGCATGACGTGAAGCGTGATCGTACGGATGGCCTGATGATAGCCATTATTGCGTAAAAGAACTACAAAACCCGCCAAAGTAAGCGCTCCTTTTCAAGACGGCCTGGTACGAAGGGTCGAGATAGGAGGGGGGTGTCGAGGATGAAAAGAGGAAGATAGAGGAGGGCCGGTGCAGCCGGTAGAGCGCCCGAAATTCGCAGCGCCTTTGCGCACGGCTGTGCTATATTATCCGGCGCAGCGCCCACCGCTCCGCGCCGCCCGCTTTCGCTGCCATCGACTCGAACATATCGACCGCCGACTGCCATGCCCGCCGCCGCTCCCGGATCCGCCGACGTTCGCGCCCCGGTCGCTTTCTCCGCCTTCCTGGATCGGTATCGAGAGACGCTACGGCGGGTCTTCCACGAGCGTGCCGACATCGAGCAGTTGAGCCTGCGGCGGGGGTTGCCGCCGTCCCTGATGCACGAGATCCGCGCGTGCGACCCGCTCTCGGTCTTCATCCCGACGGCCTACGGCGGGCGCGGCGGACACGTCCACGAGGGGCTGGCGGTCCTGGCGGCCTCCTCTTACGAGTCGCTGGCGCTCTCGCTCACCTTCGGCATCAACTGGGCGCTGTTCCTCCAGCCGGTGGCCAAGTACGGGCAGGAAGAGGTGCGCGGCCCCATCTTCGAGCGCTTCCTGCGCGACAAGCACATGGGCGGGCTGATGATTACCGAGCCGGACTACGGCTCCGACGCGCTCAACATGCAGACGGCCTACACCGAGCACCCGGCGCACTACCACGTGCAGGGCCTCAAGCACTGGGGCGGCCTCACCGGATGGGCCGAATTCTGGCTGCTGACGGCCCGCGAACGCGCCCCCGACGGCGGCCTCAAACGCGACATCGACTTCTTCATCTGCGACGTAACCAGCCCCGGCCAGCACATCGAGGTCGAGGAGCTTTTCGAAAACCTGGGGCTTTACATGATCCCCTACGGGCGCAACCGCATCGACGTGCGCCTGCCCAAAAATCAGCGCCTCGTGCCCAGGACGACCGGCATCCTGATGATGCTGGACCTGCTGCACCGCAGCCGCATGCAGTTTCCGGGGATGGGCATGGGCTACCTCCAGCGGCTGCTCGACGAAGCCCTGGCGCACTGCAAGGAGCGCCTCGTCGGCGGCTCCCGCCTGATCGACTACGACCAGGTGCAGCACCGCCTGGCCCGCCTCCAGGCCGCCTACACCATCTGCTCGGCCATGTGCGCCTACAGCAGCGAACACGCCGACCTCGCAGGCGATCTGGCTCGCCGCGGCCTCGAAGCCAACGCCATCAAAACCGTCCTGACCGACCTGATGCAGGACGCGGCGCAGTCGCTGCTTCAACTCACGGGCGCCAAAGGCTACCGGATCGACCACATCGCGGGCCGCTCGACCGTCGACAGCCGCCCATTTCAGATCTTCGAAGGCTCCAACGACATCCTCTACCAGCAGATCGCCGAGGCCGTCCTCAAGCTGATGCGGCAGGCCAAACAGCGCAACCTCTTTCAATTCCTGAAAGGCTATAAACTGACGGCGCGGGCGTCCGATGTTATGAAGGACCTCCTGCATTTTAGCGTGGAGCTGAAGCTGCCGCAACGCAAGCTGGTCGAACTGGGGCGCGTGCTGGGTCGTATCATCTCGATGGCGTTCGTCCTCGCCCTGGGCGAGCGCGGCTTCCGCAGCGACCTGATCGCGCAGGCGATGGAGGTGCTCCGGCACGACGTAGCCCGCCTGCTGAGCGCCTACCGGACGCCCGATGCGGCGCTGGTCGTCGAGGCGTACCAGGAAGGCAGCGCCTGGCTGGCTTGCCTCCATCCTCCCGGACGACCCTGACCCACGCCGGCGCGGCTGCAACGCACCATGAACCCTCCGACGCATTCCCTCCGGATCCTGCTGCTCGCCTGCCTGGGCCTCTGCGCGGCCTGGGCCGGATGCACCGGCGCCCGGCGCGCCGCCGAGCAGCCGCTGGAGGTCTCCGGACGCGTCATCATGCCGGACAGCACCGCCCTCTTCGGCGCGGGCGTCAGCACCGTCCCGCCCACCAAAATCATCGAAACCGACGAAGCCGGAGGGTTCCGGATGACCCTGCCCCGGCCCGGCCAGTACACCTTCGTGGCCACGCACCCCGACGCGCGCTACGCCAACATGGTGGGCCGCCGCACCAACGTCGAGGTGCTGCCCGGCCAGGCGCCCTACGTCCTGATCGTCTTCGGCACCACGCAGAGCATGGAGTTGATGGACGTAGATCAGAAGGCCCGCCCTCCGCAGCGGCCCGGCCGCAAGCGCACCGGCGGGTAGATCCTCGAAAAGGACCGGCCTGCACCACACGCGGCGGAGGCTGACGTAGCCCCGCCAGGGCTGAATCGACAAAACCGATGCCGTTACTATCCCCCCGACGACGTGCCGCGCCGCGCGGCGGCCTCGCCCTGCTGCTGGCGCTTGCTCTGCTGCCGGCCGCCTGCGGCGACGCGCACAACGCCGAACTGGTGATCGCCGCGTGCCAGGACCAGGACGGCACCCCGCTCCCCGATCCCGTCACCGTGACGGTCAACGGCGTGCTGGGCACCTGGCGCGGGCAACCGCTGCGCTTCCCCCTCACCGTCAGCCGCGAGGTCGAACTGGTGACCGTCAAGGCCGACGCCGGGGGCGGCTACGTCTACGTCTCGAAGCGGCAATTCGACGTAAGGCCGGGCGCGGAGCGTGCGGTCACGTTGCGCTTTTTCCGGCCCTACCGCGTCACGGTGGAAGCCGTCGGCAGAGACAGCGCGCGCCTGGCGGGCGTCGCCGTCTACGCCGGAGGGCAACGCCTGGGCGAGACGGACGACCGGGGCCGGCTGGTCTGGCTCGTCCAGGATCCTGCCCGCCCGGCGGGGTTGGTCCGGCCCGGCACGCGCTTCAGCTTCACTCTGGAGCGCGATGGCAAGCAGGCCGAGGCCGAGCCGGTGGTCATCGAGAAGGCCCGCTTCGTCTACGCCACCGAGGCACGGCTCGACGTGGCAGGCCCCGCCGCGCCTGCCGCCGAAGCCGAGGCGACGGTCGCCCTGCACGACGACGCGCCGGCGAGGCGGTCCAGCCGCGCCGCTGCGCCGCCACGCACGCCGCAACGCACCCTGACGCCGCGCCGGGCAACCCTGCCGTCGGCCCCGGAAGCCGCGCCGCCTGTGACACCCGCCGCCGCGCCCCAGCCCTCGCCCGCCGAGACGCCCCAGCAGCCGACGCTCATGGAGCAGGGCCAGCAGGCCCTCGCCGCCGGCAGCTACGCCGAAGCCGTGGCGCTCTTCAACCGCGTCCGCCCCACCGACCCGGCGTACAAGCAGGCCCTCAACAAGATCGGCGAGGCGCGGTTGAAGGCCCGCGACTACGAAGGCGCCGTGACGGCCTACCGGGAGATTCTTAAAATCGATCCTACCGAATACGCCCCGCACAACAACCTGGCCGCCGTCTACCTGGCCTCGCAGAACATCCTGGAGGCCGACCACGAACTCGACCAGGTGCTCGCCAAGAAACACCTGATCCCGCTGGGTCAGCGCAACGCGGTCGAGCGCGAGGCGCGCTACCACAAAGCCGTCATCCAGTACACGCTCTTTCAGAACGAGCGCGACCTGGAAAAGAAAAAGAACCTCGGTTACCGATCGCTGCAGGTGCTGCAGCGGTTCGTCGACCTGGTGCCGGAGGACGCCGCCGCCTTCGCCTCCCGGCGGCGCGAGATTGCGGCCAAGCGGAAGCTCATCAAAGAGTGGCTGGATGAAAACAAGTGACCGCGCTCCGAGGCGCACCGCGGCAGGTTTCTGGATCGGGGCGTCCGCCGCGTGGCTCATGCTCTGCGGCATCGGCCTCCTGCTCGCCCCGGCGGCCCTGGCCCAGGAAGCGCCTGCCGACCGGCTGGCCGGCAAGGTCCAGAACCCCGCCATCGCACCCTCCGACCCCGACCTCGTCGCCTTCGAGCGGCTCGACGCAGACGCCCTCGAACTCTACGTCTATCACCGGCGGACGGGCGCCGTGAGCCGGGTGCAGGTGCGCAAGCAGGAACGGCAGGCGCCCCGCCCGGCCACGCCCTTCACCAGCCTCTTCGAAGAGCAAGAGCTGGGCCGCTACAGCCGCTACGACGCCCAACTGGCCTGGCGCCCCCGCCTCGACGCGCAGGAGCGGCAGTGGTTCATCTTCGTCAGCAGCGGCGGCGAGGCCGGCTTCGACCTCCACCTCTCCTACGTCGATGCGCGCGGACGCCTGGCTACCGAGCCGCCCATCGCCCTCTCGCTCGACGGCCTGGAGCAGTTCCCGCAATGGTCGCCCGACGGGCAGCGCCTCGTCTTCGTCTCGGGCACCGAGCGGGGCAGCGACTTGTACCTGATCCGCGAGATGGCCTCGGTGCTGGCCCGGCGCGGCGTGCGCCCGGAACAGGTCGAGCGCCTGACGTCCAACCCGGCGGAGGAGCGCTTCCCCGCTTGGTCGCCCGACGGCCGGTACGTGGCCTTCCAGGCGCGGACGCTCCAGGACGGGCGCGAGAACTGGGGCATCAGCCTGGTGGAAGTGCCGGCCCGGCGCGAGGTTTCGCCGCCGCAGGCCCTCCCGCTGACCGGCGAACTGAGCGCCTTCGACGAGTACAAACCCTCCTGGGCGCCCGACGGCGAGCACCTGGCCTTCTACGTCACGCAGGCCCGCGTGGGCGACGACAGCGACAACCTCCAGCAAGACATCGGCGTGCTGGGCATCGTGCGCGCGGTCTCGGGGCGCATCACGCGCGGCCAGGTGCTCTCCGGCTTCGCGCCTCGCCTGGCCCTCAACGTCGTCCCCAACGACGAGCGCGGGCCGAGCTGGATGCCCCTGCCCGACGCCCTGCTGCTCGTCCACGTCAAGCGCGACGCCGCCGCCGGCTTCCCGCTCTACGCGACGGACTTCGCGCGCTGGCGCAGCCGGCAGCCCGGCTACGAGCAACTGCTCTCGCAGGCCTTCGGCACGCAGATTCACCGCGATCCGGTGCTGGCGGCCCTCCCCGACGGCGTACGCCTGGCCTTCGTCTCGCAGGTGGGCGGCGTCAACCGGCTGCAAGTGCGCGACCGGGCCAACCAGCCCGGCACGCCGCCCGTGGCGCTGACCATCCCGGTCGAGCGCAGCCGGGGCACGGCCCTGACGCGCTCGCTGCTGGTGCCCGGCCTGGGGCAACTCTACAAGGGCCAGACCACCAAAGGCGTGCTCTTGCTGGCCGTCGAGGCCGCCGCCGTAGGCGCCGCCGTCCTCTTTGCCACCCAGGTCGACGGCGGCGAACTCGACGCCCTGGAGGCCGCCTACAAGCGTAGCCTGCCCGACGACACCGCCTGCCTCAACGACGCAGGCCGCCCCTGCGAGAACGCCTCGTTCCGGGCCTGG
The DNA here is from genome assembly GCA_041565995.1 of Rhodothermales bacterium. Classification (GTDB taxonomy): domain Bacteria; phylum Bacteroidota; class Rhodothermia; order Rhodothermales; family JBFGTT01; genus JBFGTT01. The sequence goes on along the minus strand of JBFGTT010000001.1, from coordinate 15,190 downwards.
CGCGACGCCTACGACAGCGCCCGCGCCAACCAGACCCTCGCGCTGGCCGCCGCCGGCGTGGCCGTGGGTGTCTGGGCTTTCAACCTGATCGACAGCGCCGGGGGCTTCCCCCGCACCATCGACAAGCCGGTGCGCGTGGCCGGTGCGCGGCTGCGCCTCGACGACGCCGGGCCGCACCTGGCCTACCGCGCGGGCGCTCCGCACTATGGGCTGCGCCTGCGGCTGACGTTTTAGCACGCTCCCTCGCCGCGCCGGAGGCAACATAGACCTCGCATCGTGAAGAACGTACTGCTGCCTGCCGCCTGCCTGCTCGCCTGCGCCCTGCTCATGGCGCGGTGCGACAGCCTGACGGAGCCGGTAGCCATTGCGCCCGACGCCTTGCAGCCCGTCATCCTGGGAGACCTCAACCGTAGCGTCAACGAGGACGAGACGGTGTGCATCGCCGTCGAGGCCGAAAACCCGGACGGCGACGCGGCCAACCTGGAGATCGTGCTCGCCCCGCCCGTGCAGGGCGGCACCGTCGAGGCCGTCGCGCGCTGCGAAGGCCCGGTGGCGGCGGCACGGCCCGACCCGCAATCTCCGCCCAGGACGACGCCCGCCCCTCCGCTCCGCCCGCGAGACGACGCGCCGGCGCCGAAGGCCGGGCGGACGCGGCAGGAAGACGGCGGCGAAGCCGGGCGCCCCGTCCCGCCGAAGCCGGCGCCCCGCCGGACCCGGACGGACGAGCGCGAACCGGCGCCGGAAGAAGCGCCGGCGCGGGAGCCGCAGGCCGCCGCGCAAGAGGCGGAGCGCACTCAGCAGGCCGGCGTCGTCGGCGGGATCCGGTATCGCCCGGCGGCCCATTTTTTCGGGACGGAGACCTTCGGCGTCAGGGTGCGCGACCGCGTCAGCCGGTTCGAATCGCGCCAGGTGAGCGTGACGGTGACGGTCCTCCCGATGCCCGATCCGCCGGAGGTCGTGCCCGGCGTGCTCCGCGACACCATGCTGACGGTAGGCCGCACGCTGACGAAAGACCTCAACACGGCCTTCACAGACCCCGACTGCCGCCTCGGCGCGCCCTGCCCGCCGCTGCGCTTCGCCGTCCGGGCCGAGCCGCCGCAGGGCGTGGTCGATGCCGGGCTGAACGCCAACGTGCTGGAGGTGACGGCCCTCAACGCGCCGGGCCAGCAGGCCGCCCTGACCGTAACCGCCGACGACGGCGACCACGAGGCCGCCACGACGTTCACCGTGACGGTGCAGCGCGGCACCAACCAGCCGCCCCAGAAAATCAGCGAGATCCCCGACCGGCAACTGGCCGTCGGCGAGCGGTACGACGTGGACCTCACCACGATCTTCGTCGATCCCGACGGCGACCCGCTCACCTTCGCCGACCCGCCGCCCGAATCCAGCGATCCCGTCGTGGCCGACGCCGCCCTTCTGCCGGACGGGCGCACGCTGCGGGTGACGATGAAAGCCGTCGGCTTCTCCACCATCACCGTCACGGCCAGCGACGGGCGCGGCGGCGCGGCGTCCGAGACGTTCAGCGTCTCGCTCGAAGAAGGCGTCAACGCGGTCGACGACGCAGCGGAGACCCTGGAAGATCGGCCCGTGGCCATCAACGTCCTGCGCAACGACTTCGACACGAACAACCGCCCGCTGTCGATCTTCAGCTTCATCCAGCCCGACCACGGCGGGGCCGTCCAGACCGGCGACAGCACCCTCGTCTACACCCCGGCCCCCGGCTTCTCCGGCACCGACCGTTTCGATTACGTGGCCCAGAACGACGTGGGCGATGTCGACCGCGCCACCGTCCGCATCACCGTCCTCCCCAAAAACCGTCCGCCGGAATTCGTCAGCCTCACGGGCGACTTTAGCGGGGCCGCCGGCCAGGTCTTCACGTTCGAGGCTCAGGCCGTCGATCCCGACGGCGACGTGCTGCTCTACACCTGGAACTACGGCGACGGCACGAGCCTCGACTTCGGCGAAAACCTGACCCGCGTCAGCCACGTCTACGACGCGCCGGGCGACTACACGCTCCTCGTCCGCGCCGAGGACGACGACGGCGCCGCCGACACGGAAACGCGCACCGTGACGGTGGGCGAGGCCGTCAACACGCCGCCGGTGTTCACCAGCACGCCCGTCGTGAATGCCAGCGCCGGGCAACCGTACCAGTACGCCGTGGTTGCCTCCGACGCCGACGCCGACACGCTGACGATCACCGCGCCGATGCTACCCGCCTGGCTCGCCTTGGAGGACCACGGCGACGGCACGGCTACGCTCGGCGGCACCCCCGTCGCCGCCGACGCGGGCGGGCACGCCGTTACGCTCCGGGTGAGCGACGGCCGCGGCGGCAGCGCAACGCAGTCCTTCACCCTCACCGTCAGCGTCATCAACCAGGCGCCGCGCGTGGACCGTCCCCTAGACGACGTGCAGATCACCGTAGGGACCTCGCAAGATTTCGACCTGAACCGCGTTTTCCTCGATCCCGATCCGGGCGACGCGCTGGGCTTTGCCGTCGCCTCGAACAGCAACCCCGGCGCCGTCGGGGCGTCGGTGAGCGACAGCACGCTGACGCTGGAGGCGCTCGTTGAGGGCGTGGCGACGGTCGTCGTCGAGGCGACGGACCCCGGCGGCCTCAGCGTCACCGACACCGTCGTGGTGACGGCCAGCCTGAACAACGCGCCCGTGGTGGGCAATCCCGGCGCGCAGCAGCACAGCGAGGCCGAGGGCGTCGCGCTCGCGATCATCGCCAGCGACCCCGACGGCGACCCCTTCGGCTTCGCGGCGCGGGAGCTGCCGCCCGACCTGGCCATCAACCGGAGCAACGGCATCATCAGCGGCATCCTCGCCACCGACGCCGCCGACGGCAGCCCCTACGCCACGGAGATCCTCGTCACGGACAACCGGGGCGGGCAAACCCTCGTCGCGTTCACCTGGACCGTCACCAACCCGAACCCGGCGGTGCAAAACCCCGGCGACCAGAGTGACGAGGAGGCCGTCACCATCGCGCCACTCCCGATCATCGCCACCGACGACGACGCGACGTTGACCTACGACGACGCCGGCACGCTGCCGCCCGACCTGACGATCAACGCCAACGGGCGGATCCGGGGCACGCTCGCCACCGACGCCGCCGGGCCTTCCGGCAGCACCGTCTACCCGGTCACCGTCACCGCCGCCGACGACCAGGGCGGCCAGGGCAGCACCACTTTCAACTGGACCGTCGCCAACCCGCCGCCGACCGTGCAGGACCTCGGCGACCGGAGCGACGACGAGGGCGTGACGATCACGCCGATCCCGGTGACGGCCACCGACGACGACTCGCTGACCTACACCGACGGAGGCACGCTGCCTCCCGGCCTCTCCATCGACGCCGCCGGCCTCCTCAGCGGCACGCTCGCCACCGACGCCGCCGGCCCCACCGGCACCGCCACGTTCCCGGTGGTCGTCACCGTCGCCGACGGGCAGGGCGGCCAGGACACGACGGCCTTCGCCTGGAGCGTCGTCAACCCCGTGCCGGTGCTGACGCCGCCTGGCAACCAGAGTGACACCGCCGGCGTCACCATCACGCCGCTTCAGATCCTCGCCAACGACGACGATACGCTGGCTTACGACGCCTCGGGCCTGCCTCCCGGCCTCGCCATCGACGCCGCCGGCCTCGTCAGCGGCACCATCGACCTGAACGCCGGCGCCGTCGATCCGTACGCGGTCGAAGTGACGGTCGATGACGGGCAGGGCGGCCGGGACACGACGGCCTTCGCCTGGAGCGTCGTCCACCCGGCGCCGACGCTCACCGGCCTCAGCCCGGACGAGGGCACGCGCGGCACGACCCTGCCCGTGACCCTCACCGGCGCCAACTTCATCAGCGGCGTCAGCACGGTGGACTTCGGCCCGAACATCAGCGTCAGCGCGAGTGTGGACGACGCCACGCAGATCACCGCCACCGTCACCATTGGCGCGGCGGCGGCGGCGGGAGATCGCGACGTGACCGTGACGAACGCCGCGCCGGGCGGGGGCGTCTCGGCGCCGCAGCCCTTCACGGTCAACGTGGCCGCCACGGCGGTCGACGACACCAACTACACCGCCACCACGGGCCTCCCGCTCGTCGTGCCCGACGGCCCGACCGACCTGCTCGCCAACGACGACCTCGGTTTCCCGGCAGCGCCGCTAACCTCGTTCGGCGGCGGCGACCTCGGCGGCCTCGCCACGGATCACGCGGCGGGCACGACGGTCCCCATCGGCGCCACCGGCTCGATCACGGTCAACGACGACGGCAGCTTCAGCTTTACCTCCGACGTGGGCTTTACGGGCGCCTTCGACTTCCGATACCGCCTCACCAACGCAGCGGGTGCCTCCGAGGCGACGGTGCGGATCATCGTCAACCCCTGAGGCGCGGCCATGCGACGTACCCCGATCCTGCTCACGCTGATGCTCGTCGTCCTCTGCTCGACGGCGCCGGCCTCTGCGCAGCAGGCGGAACGGCTGCGCCGGCAGCACCGCTACACCGAGGCGATCCAGGCCGTCCTGGGTGCGCAGACCCGCCTCGACGGCCTCTCGGACGAGGACCTTTTCGTGCTCGGCTACGCCCACCTGCAACGCGGCTACCTGCTGCGGGAGCTGGCGGCCCTCGACGTAACCATCGCCACGCCCTACTACCACAAGCGCGACACGAGTGCCACGGCTACGCGCACGCCCTACACCGCTTACTTCCTGGGGCGCTACCTCTTCGAGACGGCGCAGTTCGACAAGGCCCTGCCCTACTTCGAGGCGTCGTTCGACCGGCGTGGCCTCGGCGAGGCTTACCGGCAGCGGGCGCGCATCTGGGCCGCCGCCTGCCACGCCCGCCTGGGCCGGACGCGGCAGGCCGCCGCTGCCTGGGACGCCGTAGCCGTGTCGGGCAACGCGCCGCTGGCCGGCGAGCGCGCCTTCGCCCGCTGGAAGTCCCGCGCCGCCGAGGCGCCCGCCTGCGGCACCGTCGCCGCCGACGCCCCGGCCGCCGCCCTGCGCTGCGCGCTCTGGGCCGCCGTTCGTGCCCCCGATCCCCCCGTGCTCTACCCCTTGCAACGACGCCTGCTCGACGACGCCGCGCCCGACTACGCCTACGCCGTGGACGACGGTCTCGCGCTGCACTTCTACGACCCGGCCACGCTCGACATGCTCGCCTACGCCGACTTCGTGCAGGCCATGGAGGCCTTTGGCAGCGCCCGCTCCCGGCAGCGCGAGACGCGGCTGCTGGCCGGCCTGAGCGCCTTCGAAGCCGGCCACGACGACCGCGCCCGCGCCTTCCTCGACCAGACCGACCATCCATGGCGGGCCGCTTACCTGGGCGCGTTGGCCTACCAGGACGGCGAGACGGCGCAGGCCGAGGCGCTGTGGCGCGGCCTCCGGAGCGCCGGCGTCGAGGCGGAGGTGGAGTGGGCCAGGGTGGCCGCGCGCTTCCCGGTGCTGCGCCGCGAAGTCTTTGCGGTGTACCGACGGCAGCGCCAGGCGGCCTCGGGCAATCCGCTCCTGGCCTGGACGCTAGGCAGCGCGCTGCTGGCCTCGAAGCAGCCGCAGGCGGCGCTGGCGGTGCTCGGCGCAGCCTACCCCGCCGGCTCGCCCGCCGGCCCGGACGCACTGGAGCCGGCCTACCTGGTGGCGCTGGCGCACGCGCAGTTTATGGCCGGCCCGCGCTACTATCCGCTGGTGCGCAATCACCTGGCCGGCCTGCTCGACGCCTACCCCGTCGTCGGCGGCGTGCTGGACCTGGCGCAGGCGTACATGGCGCCCGAGCGCAAGACGGGCCGGAAGCGCACCGGTCCCTGAACGGCGGTATGGACGAATGAACGAAACGACGAGACAACGAATGGACGAGACGACGAGACGACGAGACGACGAATCGACGAGACGACGAATCGACGGAGCATCTTCGTCCACACCCCGGATCAAGTCCGGGGCAGGCTCTCCACACGTCCACACGTCCACACGTCTTCCTACGTCCACGCGTCTTCTCAAGGCGGTGCTCGCGCTGGTGCCGGCGTGCTTGCTGGCCCTGCTGCCCGTCTTCTCCGCCCACGCGCAGACCGACGAGGAACCCTGGGGCGACCTCAAGTACGCCGAGACGGAGTCGGTGAGCATCTGGGATCCGTACCTGGCCCCGGAGCGCAGCGCCTCCGACCGCCTCTTCGCCGTGCTCTACGAGGGGCTGGTGCGCTACGAATATTACGAGGAGCGGCACCTGCCGATGCTGGCCGAGCGCTACGAGCAGGCCCCGGGCAGCCGAAGCATCACCTTCACGCTGCGGCCCGGCGTCCGATGGCACGACGGCGAGGCGTTCACCGCCGCCGACGTGCAGTTCACTTACGCCTACATCCGGCAGCGCGCGCCGCTCAAGATCCGGCGCGCCTACGAAGGCTTCGATGTCGAAGTGGTGGACGATCTGACGGTGCGCGCCACCTTCGACGAGGCGTTGCCGCTGCCCGAAATGCTGCCTTTCTTCGAGGCGTGGATGTTGCCGGCCCATCTCTTCGAAAAGACGTCCGGGCTGTTCGTGCCCCGCCGGGAGGTCGCCCCGCTGCGAGAGCGGCCCGTCGGGACGGGGCCCTATCGCTTCCGGGGCCAGTCCATCACCGGCGACGTAGCGCTGGAGGTCAACCGGGCGTACTGGGGGCGGCGGGGCCGCCTGGCCCGCCTGATGATGGACAAGGCCAACGACCCCGGCCAGCTCCACCAGAGCGCCCTCTACGGCGATCACAAGCTGATGATCGAGGTGCCGCCGAAGCAGATGCCGTTGTTCGAAGAGGAGCCTCGGTTCATCCTCGAACTCTACCCGTCTTTTTCGATCTACACGTTCGCCTACAACTTCAAGGATCCGCGCTTGCAGGATCGGCACGTCCGCCAGGCGCTCACCTACGCCACCGACCGGCAGGGGATGCTCGACCAGTGGTTCAACGGCAAGGGTCACCTGCTCGCCAACCCGTTCAACCGCTATTCGTACTACTACGACAACAGCGTCCAGCCGCTGCCCTACGACCCGGCCCGCGCCCGCGTCTTGCTGAACCAGGCCGGCTACACGCGCACGGACCGGGAAGGCTACCTGGTGGATCGCCAGGGCCGGCGGCTCAGCTTCGAACTGGCCAACTACGTCGAGAAGGTGGCCGGCGCCACGACCAACCAGAACCTCGCCGCCACCTTCCGGGATCAGCTCAAGGCGGTCGGCGTCGAGGTGAGGCTGGTGCCGCTGCCGCTGGTCGAATACCACGAGCGCGTCTTCCTCAAGAACGACTTCGACGTGGCCCTGGTGCAGTGGACCTTCGACCCGCTCTACGACGTGAAGGACCTCTTCGCCTCGGGCGCCATCGGGGGCAACAACATCATCGGCTACCGCAACGAGCGCGTCGATGCCATCATCCGGCAGTTCGAAGAGGAGGATGACGCGGCGTTGCGCATCGAGTACATGAAGCAACTCGGACGCGTGCTGGCCGAAGAGTGCCCCTACACGTTCGTGCTCAGCGTGGACAAGCACGCCGCCATCGAGCAAAGCCTGGTGGTCAACCAGATCGATCCGTATTATTTTTTCACCCACCTTCCGGAGTGGTACATCCCGCCGGAATTTCGCTATTGACGGCGGGGTAGCGGACGCCCTCACCCCTCGTGCTCATGCTTGCCAGAGTCTTGCAACGTATCGGGTTGGCCCTGCTGGTGCTGGCGGGGGCGGGGGTGCTCGTCTCGGTGGCGCTGGCGCTGGCGCCCGAGGCCGGCGACGCCGCTTTCCTCGAACGCGCCGGGGCCAACCTGAAGACGTTTTTCACGTTCGACTACGCGGGCCGCCGCAGCCAGAACTTCCCGTTGCTCGAGGTGCTGCTGCACCGCAGCGGCCTCACCTTCACGCTCATCGGCGGGGCGCTGGCGCTGGCGCTGCTGCTGGGTGTGCCGACGGGCGTGATGGCGGCGCTACGGCCGCATCACCGCCTGATCCGCGCCTGGGCCGGCTTCGTGCATACGCTCTCGGCGATGCCCGTGCTGGTCGTCTCGATCCTGGCGGTACTGCTGGCTACGCGGCTCTTCGGCGTGCCGCCCTTCTTCTCGTTCCTCGACGCCGCCGGCGGGGGGCGGGCCGCGCTGATCTACCTGCTGCCGATGCTGACGCTGGCTCTGGGCGACGGCCTGCTCTCGGACCTGGCCCGCACGCTCCACCTCGAAACCACGCGCATCCTCGACCAGGACTACCTCCGGGCCGTCCGGGCGCGCAACGTGAGCATGCGCTACCACGTGGTTCGGGGCCTGGTGGCGCCCACGCTGGCCGCCGTCGCCGGCAAAACGGCCTACCTGATCGGCGGCGGCGTGGTGGTCGAGTATGTCTTCGGATGGCCGGGGCTGGCCTACCAGGTGCTCGACATCCTGGCGACGCCCGGCGGCAGCTACGACTATCCGTTCATCCTGGCGGCTACGACGCTCTTCGTGGGCCTGACCGTGCTGCTGAGCCTGGCCGGCGAGGTAGCCGCGCTGGCCGCCGACCCTCAGCTCCGCGCCTCGCGATGAAACAGACCTTCACGGACATACCGGCGGCGGGGCGGCTGCGCCTGGGGCGAGGCCGGCTCAAGCTGGGCGCGGGCGTCGTCGTCGTGGCGCTGCTGCTGCTGGGCAACCTGGTCGTGGGTCTCGACGGGGAGCGCCTGGAGCGCCTCGACGCCGCGCACGAGCAGCCGCCGCACTGGCGGTGGCTCCAACGCCTGCTCTACCGGCCCCTCGTCCGCGTCGAAGGATACGGCGGGGCTTCCGGGATCGCGGGCCTGCTGGAGGCGGCGTGCGGCGGCGGCGAAGCCGGGTTGCCGGCGGCCTACCCGATCACCTCGCAGCCGGTCTTCACCGCCGTCGTGGGCAGGCCGTACCGCTACCGGGTACGGGCAAAAAGCGGCGGGGACGCGGTGCGCTACCGCGTGAGCGGGCCGGCAGGTATGACCATCGACGCCGCCACCGGCCTCGTCACGTGGACCCCCGACGCCGCGCACAACCGGGTCGGCGGCACGGGCGAGCCGGTGACGGTGTGCGCCGTGGGGCCGGAGGGCGCCGGATCGCGGCAGCGCTTCACCGTCTTCGTGGCCGAGCGCGCGCATCCGCTGGGCACCGACCGGCGCGGGCGCGACCTGGCGGCGGCGCTGGTGCTGGGCACGCGGTGGACACTGCTGCCGGGGCTGCTGGCCGTGGGCGTGTCGCTGCTGCTGGGGTTGCTCGTGGGCGCGCCGGCGGGCTACTACGCGGGCCGCGCCGACGCCGCGCTGACCTACCTGGCGCATCTTTCGGAGGCCGTCCCGGCGCTGTTGCTGTTGTTCCTGGCAGCGGTGATCTTCCACTACCGGCTCTACCCCGTGATGGCGGTGCTGGGCGTGATCCTCTTTCCCGGTGTGGCGCGCGGCGTCCGGGCCGAAGTGCTGGCCCTCAAGGCGCGGCAGTTCGTCGAAGCCTCGCGCGAGCTGGGCCTGCGCGACGCCCGCATCCTCTGGAAAGACATCGTCTGGCACAACACGCGCCCGTTCCTGGTGGGCCGCGTCTTCCACGGGTTCGCGCTGGCGGTGGCCGTCGAGGTGACGCTGAGCTACCTGCGGCTGGGCATCCAGGCGCCCGCCGTCAGTTGGGGCACGATGATCTTCGAAGGCCGGGCTCTCATCCCCAGCCATCAGTACTGGCTGGCCTTCTTTCCGGCGGTCGCCACGGTGGTGGCCGTGGGCGGGTTCTACCTGCTGGGCCACGGCCTGGCGCAGCGCTTTCGCATCAAACAAACCTGATCCCGCACTCATGCAGCCGCCCCCCGCGCCCGTCCTGGCCGTCCGCGACCTGCGGACCTACTACCACTACCCGGAGGCCGGCTTCGCGCGCGCCGTCGACGGCGTCTCGTTCGAGGTGCCGCCGCGCCGCGCCGTGGGCATCGCCGGGGAGTCGGGCAGCGGCAAGACGCAGACGGCGTTGTCGATCCTGGGCTTGATCGACGCCGCGCCGGGCATCGTCGGCGGGCAGGTGTGGGTGGAGGGCACGGACCTGCTGGAAGGGATCGAGGCGTACTGCACGCGCCGCGACGAAGGCGGGCGGCTCACCGTCACGAAGGACGTAGATCGATGGCGCGCGCTGCACCAGCGGCGGCTCGCGCGCGTCCGGGGCGAGCGCCTGGCGATGGTCTTCCAGGAACCCAAGAGCGCGCTGATCCCGTACTTCACCGTCGGCCAGCACCTGCGCCAGACGATGGCGGCCCGGTGGGGCCACACGGCGGCCCGTGGCTACGAAACATCGGCGCTGGACCTGCTGCGGCGCCTCCAGTTCGACGATCCCCGGCGCATACTCGGCAGCTATCCCTACCAGCTCAGCGGCGGCGAGAGCCAGCGCGTCATGCTGGGCCTGGCGCTCGTGGGCACCCCCCGGCTGCTCATCGCCGACGAACCGACGACGCTGCTCGACACCGTCACGCAGCGGCGCGTGCTAGACACCCTCGCCGCCCTCGTACGAGAGCGCGAACTGGCCCTGCTGCTCATCACGCACGACCTGGCTGTGATGCGCCTGCTCGTCGAGCACGTCGCCGTCATGTTTGCCGGCAAGATCGTCGAGCAGGGGCCGGTGGCGGCGCTGCTCGGCCCTGCCGGCCAGGCCGCCCATCCCTACACGCGCGACCTGCTGCGCGCCGCCGCCGGCCTGGAGGCAACGCCCGCCGCACCGCGCGAGGCCGCCCCCGTGGCGCCGGCGAACCTGCTCGGCTGCCGCTACTACCACCGCTGCCGCCTCAAAGACGCGCTGCCCGAGGCCGCACGCCGGCGCTGCCTGCACGAAGAACCGCCGGCATTCCGCCTCGGAGACCAACACCGCGCAGCCTGCTGGGCCTGCCAGGACGACGCATGAGCATCCTGCTGGAAGCACGCCGGGTCAGCAAGACCTTCGCGCCGACGCCCGGCGTGTGGCGGCGCCTCTTCGGCGCGCAGCCGGACCCCGCCCGCCTCGTCCACGCCGTCGCCGACGTCAGCCTCGACGTGCGCGCCGGCGAAGTCTTCGGCTTGCTGGGCCAGAGCGGGTCGGGCAAGACGACGCTCGTGCGCACCCTCCTGCGCCTGACCGAGCCGACCGGCGGCGAGGTCTTCTTCGAGGGGCGCGACGTCGGGGCGATGAAGGCAGCGGAGGTTCGGCAGGTGCTGCGCCGTCGGGCGCGGCTGATCTTCCAGCACCCCGACGCGGCGCTCAACCCGGCTTTCACCGTCGCCATGATCCTCGACGAGGCGATACGGGCGCACACTTCGCTGCCGTCGCCCGCACGCCGCGCCCGCGCCCGCGCGCTGTTGCAGGACGTAGGGCTGCCGCCGCCCTACCTGGGCAAGTATCCCCACCAGATCAGCAGCGGCGAGAAGCGGCGCGTAGGCATCGCCCGCGCCCTGGCAACCGACCCCGTCCTGCTCGTCGCCGACGAGCCGGTCGCCAACCTCGACGTGTCGCTCCAGGGCCAGATCGTGGAGTTGCTGCTGCGGCTGCGCCAGGCGCGCAGCATGACGCTCGTGCTCATCTCGCACGACGCCGGCCTGCTGAGCCGCGTGTGCGACCGCCTGGGCGTGATGTACGCCGGGCGCCTGGTGGAATGCGGCCCCCGCGAGGCCGTCTCGCCCGAAGCCTGCCGCCACCCTTACACCCGTGCGCTCTTCGACGCCCGGCTGACGCTCGCGGCGCCCTTGCCGCCCGCCGCCGTGCTCGATGCGCCGCCGCCCGACGCCGCCGCTTCGGGCTGTCCCTATCGCCCTGCCTGCGCCCGCTGGCAGGCCCTCGACCGCCCCGAACGCTGCGCGTGCGAAGAGCCTGCGATGACGTGCCTCGGCGCCGACCACCGCGCCGCCTGCCACTTCGCCGAATGAAAGGAAATCTGTCTGATTCGTTGTACCTTGGAAAGGATGGGAGGATGAGTGTGTGGGCGTCTGGGAGGGCCGATGATCGATGGTCGAGGATCGATCATTGAGGATGTCGTGCGCTGCCGGGCGATGCTTCTTCGCTCCTCGCAGTTCCCTCCCAAACCCCCATCCTCCCACACGCACACACGTCCCTTCGTCGATTCGTCCCGCCGTCCTCAACCGGCGTCTTGCTGCGGTGCGGCGGGCTGGCCGCCGTAGAGCAGCGGCAGGAAATAGTCGCGCACGGCGAAAAACGCCCCACGCTGCGTGGCGGCGAGCGGCTCGGCGGCAGGCAACTCCAACCGCAGCGGATCGATCTGGACGCCGTCTTTCCAGAAGCGATAGCACAGGTGCGGCCCCGTCGCCAGGCCCGTCTGGCCCACGTAGCCGATCACCTGGCCCTGCTGCACCCGCGTGCCGGGCCGGATGCCCCGGGCGATCTTAGAGAGGTGGAGGTAGCCCGTGGCGTAGGTGCTGTTGTGCCGGATCTTGACGTACCGTCCGTTGCCGCGCGTGTAGGCCGCCGCCATCACCACGCCGTCGCCGGTGGCGCGGACGGGGGTGCCGGTGGGGGCGGCGTAGTCGGTGCCCAGGTGCGCCTTGTAGCGTTTCTGGACGGGGTGGAAGCGCCGCCGGGAGTAGCGCGAGCTGATGCGCGAGTATTCGAGGGGCGCCTTCAGGAAAGCCCGGCGTAGCGCGTTGCCGTTTTCGTCGTAGTAGCTGCCGCGCTCGTCGTCGCCGAAGCGGAAGGCGTAGTAGGTCTTGCCCGCATGCTCGAAGCGGGCGGCCAGGATCCGCTCGGTGCCGGCGGGTTGCCCGTCGATGGTGCGCTCTTCGTAGATCACCTCGAAGGCGTCGTCGTGCTGGATGCGGTAGAAGTCGATCTGCCAGGCGAAGACTTGCGAGAGTTGGAGGGCGAGGGCGGGGTCGGCGCCCTGCGCGTCGAGCGTCTGGTAGAGCGAGGAGGTGATGGTGCCGCCGGCGGCCCGCTGCGTGATCGTCACCGGATGGTGCCCCTGGTAGACGGCCAGCGAGTCGCGCAGGTCGAAGACGACGTACCGGACCGGATCGGCCTGGTAGACGACGAGGCGGGCCTCGCTTTCTTCCTGGTAGATGCGCAGCGTCTTGCCGGCGCGCAGGTGGCGCACGTCGAAGAGGGGCCGGGCCAGCTCGGCCAGCCGGTGGACGGCCTCCGGCGCGACGCGGTAGGCCCCGAGGATCTCCGAAAACGTCTGGTTGCGCCGGATCGGTTGCTCCTCGACGCGGTAGGCGTCCGCCTCGATCCCGAAGGCGTCGAGCAGAGCGGCAGGCGCTCCGGCGGAGGCGTCGTCGCGCTCGGCGGCGGGCCGCGCCAGCAGCGAAAGCACCAGGAGCGCTCCGAGCGCACAGAGTGAACCGGCGATTGCCTTGAAGTTGATAGGCATGCGGTTAGCCACTGTCAGTTGAAGTGACGCTGAAGCTAGAATGGCTAGGAGAATATACGACCTGAAGACCGGAGAAACAGGCCCTCGCCGGAAAAAAGCGCCGGGGCCAGGCCCGACGCCGGGGGGCCTTACGGCGGCGCCGGGGGCGGCAGACTCGCCAGCAGCCGCTGCCCGTCCCGGTGGTCGGGCGCCAGGTCGAGCAGGCGGCGGACGGTCTGGCGGGCCAGGTCGTACTGGCCGGTGAGGGCGTAGGCGCCGCTGAGGTTGTAGAGGCTCTGCCCGTCGTCGGGCTGGAGCGCCACGGCACGTTCTAGGTGCGCGACGGCCTCCAGCATCTGCCCGCGCTGCCCGGCATGCTGCCCGCGTTGCAACAGGATGCTCCCGATCATCCGCTGCGCCGGCGCCGACTCCTCCAGGTCGTTCGAAGCTGCGAAGTAGGTGAGGGCTTCGTCCAGGCGGCCCAGCCGCACCAGCGCGTTGCCGGCGTAGAGGTAGTACGGCGCGGCGAACGGAAATTCCTGGATCATCGCCAGCGAGACCTTGAGGGCGTTGTGAAAGTCGCCCTGCTCCACGTAGTAGCCGCGCAGGGCGTCGTTGGCCTCGGGCCATTTGAGCGCGCCGCGCGCCAGTTGCAAGGCGATCTCTTCGACGGGATCGACGGCCTTGAGGGTGTCGAGCGAGCGGTCGACGACGCCGGGCGGCTGGAAGGGCCAGCTCCGCATCAGCTTGCGCACGCGCAACACTCCGTGGAGCGAATCGACGGCGGTGAGCAACACCTCGCGGCGGGCCGTCGCGCGCGGCACCGGGCGGTCCCAGGCGTCGCCGAAGCCCTCCCGGCGCAGCGCTTCGTAGAAGGCGTCGGCGAGCAGGAAGTAGCCGTCCACGTTGGGATGCAGGTGCTCCATCATCAGGTTGTCGCCGATGATGCCGCCGGGCGAGGCGGCCGCCAGCGCCTCGCGCGTCTCGACGACGACGGCGCCGAAGCGGGCGGCTTCCTCGCGGATGATCCGGTTGAAATCTTCGGCGGCGCGAAAGCGGAGCTGGTCGCGGTCTTTGGCGGCGACGAGGTCGGCGCGGGCTTCGGCGTAGTGCCCGGCGGCGTCGAGCAGGCGGCCTCGGGCGTAGAGGGCGGCGGCAGCCAGGCTGTCGAGGGCGATGGTCTGGCCGAGGGCGGCGAGGGCGGCGACGGTGTCGCCCCGCGCGGCGGCTTCGACGCCCTGCCGGAAGCGGGCCTGCCAGGCGTCGGCGTCGGTGCCGGCGGCCAGGCCGCTGACGAAGGGCCGGTGGCCGCGCTCGTTGCTCGCCAGCGTCCCGACGAAGACGGGGATGCCGCGCCGCCGGTACTTCGCCAGCAGTGCGCTCAGGTTGGTCTGGAACTGGCGCAGGCCCATCCGGTAGAGCGGCGAGCCGTAGGGGATCGACTGCTCGCCCACCATGCGCTCCATCAGCGTCGCGCCGGGCGCCTCGCCCGCGCTGCGTCCCGCAAAAAGCCCCGCCGCCGCCACCAGCACGTCGCGCAAGGCCTGCACCGTACGCAGCTTTTGCAGGCGCAGGTACAGGTTGACGACGAACGGAAAGCGTCCCAGCGACTCAGACGAGCCGACGCCGAGGGCGCCGTAGTACTCGTTGTGCCCGGCGTAGACGAGCACGGCGTCGGGCTGCTGCGCGATGATCTCGTCGGCCAGGTCGCGCAGCGTGTACGAGTTGACGGCGGCCATCGCCGTGTTGACCACTTCGATGCGGCGCGCCGGGAAAGTTTGCATCAGGCGCTGTTCGAGCATGCGCGAGAAGCTGCCGCCGTAGTAGAACGGATAGCCCGCCGCCGTCGAGCCGCCCTGGACGAAGAGGCGTAGCGTGGAGCTGTCTTTCTGCGCCCGGAAGTAGTCGATCTGGCTC